>CAZIWQ010000671.1:0-4613 GCA_964542355.1 uncultured Armatimonadia bacterium | reverse complement strand
GGGTCCAGTTCGGCGTGCGGTTCGGCCACCAGCCCGCCGTCGCGGCCACGCGCGTCCCGGTGCCGGCGACCCCGCCACCCCTGGACCTATGGAAGGCGGTGTGCAACGCCTCCACGCGCCTGAAGACCTACGTGGCCCCCGACCTGACGGGGATGCCAATCTACTCCTACCCCGTGCGCAACATCCAGGACCACGTTCTCGGGGTCTATCAGGAAGTGGTCGTGAACACGCCGACGCAGGCCCCGATCTGGGGGGATGGCCGGCTGGACGCCCTGACCCGGGGCGAGAAGCTGCTCAACGAGATGGTGATCCCCGCGGCGCAGAAGCCCCAGCTTGTCAGGCAGATGAGCAGCCAACTCAGTCGGCAGCCACAGAAGGCGATGTACAACGAGGCGGCGACGCTGACAAAGGTCGGGGGCCTCACAACCCGGCGACTGAGCACGCCGATCGCCATGCGTCCCATGATGCTCACGACCGGGGCGCCCAAGTCGGCGACCGACTTCCTGCAGGCCGAGATGTTCCATTCGGGTGCGGGACTGAACAAGACGGCCGGTAACGCGCTCGGGCACGCGCGCCCGGAGGTGCCCAGCCCCGACTTCCACGAAATCCTCTCCCACCTGGGCCAGTACCCCGATGTCATGCGGCGGCTCGGACTGGTGATCGATCTCGAGGTCCCCTTTGCCCCAACGATGGCCGGGGCGACGACGGTGCGAGTGGTCCCCACCTGGACGCCCGACTATCCGACCGCGAACGTGGCCCAGCGCACTCACTGCACCGTCTCGGCCACGCAGTTCGCGGCAACCCCGCGCACCTCGCCCGCCGAGGGTGGCGAGGTGGCGGAGGGGATGCTGCGGCTCAACGACTCCGCGCTGTTTGAGATCGGGCAGATGGACGTCGATGCCGCGGCGGTGAGGGCCCAGGCGTACGCGGAGCAGATGGGCAAGTGGCTCACCGAGATGGCGCTGTTCGCGGCCGGGCAGTTCACGGGGCCGATGGCCCCGCCCCCGCAGCCGGACACCTCGCTGCCCCCCTTGCGGACGGCGGGGCTGTGGGTCGCCCGAGTGAACCGGGCGGCGCACCTCGCGGCGAATGTCCTGCCCCCGGCCACGGCGCGCAACCTGGTGGTCAAGGGCCTGGTGGACAAGGCGGCCCCCTCCCTGGCGGCGCAGGTGGGTGCCCCCCAGGTCGCCGCGCCGCTGGCCGCGACGGCCTCCGAGGACTCCGACATGGAGGTGTGGGCGGAAGACCTCGTCCGGGGATGGCGCGTGGACGTGTGGGACGACACCTCCAAGCAGTGGCACTCACTATGCCGCCGAATCGGCGACTACCACTTCCGCAACACCGCGCAGGGCGTCGATCGGCTGATCCCCCAGGTCGCGGACGAGGGCTGGATCAGCAGCAGCGCCCGCGAGCAGACAGTGGACGGCAAGGCGGCCCTGAACCTGCACGAGATCATCTTCCGGTGGGAGGGCTGGAGCCTCGTCGCCTCCCGGCCCGATGAGCCGAGCAAGCCCGACGGGGTGCCGGACGGCGACCCCTCCCGCTTCGGTCTCGACGTCGCCTATCAGGCCTCTCCGGGATCGCTGCCCCGCCTGCGCTTCGGGTGGCATTACCGCCTGCGCGCACGAACCGTCGATCTGGCGGGCAACGGGCTTACCTGGGAAGACCCCCGGACGGACTTCGCGTCAGACCCGGTGACCTTCACCCGCCACGAGCCAATCACCGCGCCGGTGGTGGTGCCGCGCCAGGACATCAGCGCCGCCAGGGGTGAGACGGTGGAGCGGGTGGTCCTGCGGACCCGTAACGAGGTGCCCGCCAGCCGACCGACCGACCCCGCCCAGGCTCAGGCCAAGGACGCCGTCCGCAACAACGAGGTCGGGGCCCGGCACGTCGCCTCCCCCAAGACCTCGCAGGTGATGGCGGAGACCCACGAGATGTTCGACACCCCCACCGCGGTGAAGGGTGATGCCGCGACGTACCAGATGATCATCGACCACGACAAGGAGCTGCCGGAGTTCTCCGACACCGACCGGTTGCCCCTCCCGTATCTGCCCGACCCGCCGGCGGCGAGTGTCGTCCTGAAGATCCGCTTCCCGCTCTCGGCCGATCCCGCCGAGGTGCATACCCTCACCGTCCCCTTCACCGGCACGTGGCCCGATCTGGACACCTTCCGCATCGAGGTGATGGAGCCGGCGGGAGCGGGGGCGACCCCGCAGTTCGATGCGGCGGCCCGGGTGGTGCGGGTTCCGCTCCCGAAAGCCGAGATCGCCGAAGTCACACTGAGCTGCGCCCTCTCGCCGGAGGCGGTAGCGCTCATGGCGATGTGGCAACTGACGGTCGACGGCGTCGCGACACCCGCCCTGATCCAGAAGTCGCTGCCACTGAACCAGAAGCAGCAGCTCCGGGTCGTCATGGGGAGCCCGCGCCGAATGCTCAGTGTGGCCCGCCAGGTCGGTCTGTCGGCGGCTGCTACTACGCAGCTCGCCAATCTCAGCACGATCGCCACTGAGGGCCAGAACACGTTGCTCACGCCCTCGCGCACCCTCACCCTCGTGCATGCCGTTCAGCAGCCACTGGGCGTGCCCCGCTTCGAGCACCTGGCCGCGAGCCGCGACTTCGGCGAGACCTTCGCCTCCATGGTGGGACGGATCCCCGTTGACGGGAAGAGCACGGCCAAGGTCGACGTGGCTGGCGAGTGGACGGACACGATTGACGAACTCACCAAGCCCGCGCCGGGTCCGGTGACTACCCACGGTCACGTGTGGGAGCTTGCGGCGGAGGCTACGGACAAGGTGGTGCTCATCGCCCAGCCGGTCGAGCACATCATCGCCCGACCGGTGCAAGTGGGGCAAGTCGGGAAGGTCGGGGCGGCTTCGGCGGCGGCCCGGGTGCCGTCGCGGGTACCGGTCGCCACCACGGAGGTAACCCCCGGCCCGACGCCGCCCGAGCCGGTGGCAACTGTCGGACCCGCCAGGCCCGCCACCGCGGGAGGGATCAGGGTCAGCCCTGGCGCGGGGGGGATCAGGGTTGCGCCCCGCGAGACAGGGGCCAAACCGATGTCGGCCACGCGACCGGTGAGCGGCGTCGCGACGCCGGCCGGTGCCGCAGCCGGCGCGGCAGCCGGGGCACTCGCTGCCGGATCGGCTGTCCGGACCTTGAGCAACCAGGCCCTGCGCCACGACCTCGCGCGGGCCAGGCAGTTCGACCCCGGGCTCCTGGCGCCGCTCCCCGCCGGCATCCCCCGGCGCCACGAGATCGGTGACACCAAGTACCACAAGGTCTACTACACCGCCACCACCACCACCCGGTTCCGCGACTGCTTCCCCTTCAGCGACGCGGAGATCCAGGCGGGCACGACGCCCATCACCCGCGTCTCCGAGCGTGTGGCCGTCGACATCCTCAACAGTGCCCGCCCCGAGGCCCCGAAGGTGCTCTATGTGATCCCCACCTTCGGGTGGAACGACGCAGCCCCGGGAGGCGCCCAGCAGACCCATACGCGCTCCGGCGGCGGCCTGCGGGTCTATCTCGAGCGGCCGTGGTTCTCCTCCGGCGACGGCGAGCTGCTCGGCGTCGTGATCCCCTGGCCACGAGGCATCCGCGTGGACCCCATGCACGCCAGCTCGTACGTGTGGATGGACACCATCAAGTCGTTTGTGTCCCGGATGGGGTCCGACCCGATCTGGCGCAACCCGGCCACCGCGGCCTGGCCCAGCGCCGACATGTTCACCCACAAGGTGGGCGCCGAGGATGACCTCACCCTCGCCGAGCTGACCCAGGGCGACGACAGCCCCATGCGGGCGCATCGCGACCTGCGCGTCGCCGTCGTCGGCCACCAGGTGGAGTACGACCCCGACCGGCGCCTGTGGTATGCCGACATCGAGATCAACCCGGGCCGGTCGTACTATCCCTTCGTGCGGCTGGCGCTGGCCCGCTATCAGCCCCTGTCGGTGCAGCGTGGGGGCATGGACTGCAAGCTCTCGCGCGTCGTGCTGGCGGACCTCGCGCAGCTCGCACCGGGGCGCACGGCCACGGTGGCCAACGTCGCCCCCCGGCTGGTCAATGTCACGGTATCCGGCGTGGGCTACATCGGCAGTGCCGCCTCCGGCAGCCCCAGTCGCGTGGAAGTGAGTATCGAGACCGCGGCGGATGCCCGGGCCGAGGAGTTGCAGTGGCGGCCGGTTCCGGACTCCACCACGGCCCTGGAGGACCGGCGGACCCCTGGTGACAGCTCGCTGTTGACCTGGTCGGGGCGCGTCACATTGCCGATGGACCGGGGCACGAAGCCGATGCGGCTGGTGATCCGCGAGTTCGAGGCATGGGCCCACGATCAGTCGGCAGACAAGCCGCCGACGCTGGCAATCGCGGTGGTGCCGAGCCTGACGGCGCGCCTTGTGTACGCCGACGTCTTCGAGCTGTGAGAGGAACGGCAACCACGGAGACACGGAGAACACGGAGACAGCACGGAGAGTCAGAACCGGGAAGAGAGCTCTGGCGACACCATACTCAGTTCGCCGCTCTGTGGGTTGGGGGACTTGCGCCTGACGTTCCCCAGTGCTATCATGCTCTCATAGATGAGCATACGCTCACTTTGGTGAGCAAACTGGCAGGGCATC
>CAZIWQ010000670.1:0-4615 GCA_964542355.1 uncultured Armatimonadia bacterium | reverse complement strand
CTGAAGGCCACACCCGACGATCCATGCCTGACACGGCACTAGCCGCAGCGTCCCTGAACTCCCGCAGGTCAAGGCCCGGCGTCTCGACGGCGCGGGAGTTCCCGTCATCCGTGACGCCGATCACCAGCCGCCCCCCGTCTGTGTTGGCGAACGCGCAGACCGTCTTGGCGACGGCGCCGATGGCCTTATCGGATGCCAGTACCTCCGCGGACTTGAACTCCAGCCGCCGCCCTTCCGAGACGTGCTCAGTGACGAGGCTGCCGATGTGGTCACCAGTCAGGGCGTCGATCGGTATGTCCTCAAAGCGCGTGCGCTGTGGCATGCGGACCTCCGCGGTGGTGGCGTCGTCAGGATGGCTATGCGTGTCGAGCGTGGCCCTCACGCTGCGATGGCAGGACGGCGCGCGATCGGGTACAGGGAAAGCCGCGCGTATAGCATGACCAGCGCCGGTCGCCGTTGTAGCCCCCAGAGGGGCGGCCGTCCCGCCCTGCGGGACCACCGGCGGAAGCCGGCGGATTCTGGCCGCCAATCCTCAAGAGAGCCCCGGCAAGGGGCGGCACAAGCTCACCCCGCTAGGCGCCGCTCATCGTACGCGATCCCATGCCGCCTAGCGCACCCGGCCAAGGGCCTCCCGGGCCGCGGGATCGGGGCAGTTGGTCAGTGCCTCGCGCGCCGCCTGGCGAACGGCCGGGACAGGGTCCTCCAGGGCCACGATCAGCGCCTGAACGGCTCGGGGGGCGTCGGCGTAGTGGTAACGGCCGAGGAGTCGGGCCGCCGCGCTCCGTACGCGCCCGTCCGGGTCATGGAGCAGGACCTGGCAGAACTCCCCGCGGTCTTCCTTGGACGGCCCCCATTCCTCCAGCCGCTCTGCCGCCGCCAGCCGGACCTCGGCGTCCGGGTCGCTGTGGAACACCTCCACGATGTTGTCGATGTGGTCCGCGTTGCGCCTGTGCTCGACACCCGCGAGTGCCGCCCGTCGCACGAGCGGGCTCTTGTCAGTCAGCGCTTCGGCCATCGCCTCATGCGTCCTGCCTCGCAGGTACGGGTTCGTGAGCCCCGCGATGGCTGCGGCCCGGACGCGCGCGTCCGGGTCGTTCCGGGCGCCCAGCAGGATCTCGCGCTCCGCGTCCAGCGACAGGTGCGCGAGCAGCTTCTCGGCGCTGACGCGCAAGGGCACGCTACCGCCCTGGCGGATCGCCCGGAGAGCGAGGTCGGCACGGGGCTTGCCGGCCTCGCGGCGCTCTTCGACCATGGCCTCCAGCGTGGCGGCGTCGAAGATGACGGCGCCCTTCTGCGCCGCGTCCCGTGCTTGTGGGTCAGTCGGGTATAGCTCGCGCAGGACGGCAATCGCGCCGCGCCGTATTCGGTAGTCAGGGTGCGTTGCCGCCGCGATGAGTGGCTCCCGGGCCTGGGTCGGCATGCGCCTCAAGGCCTCGGCGCCCAGGTTGGGCCGCTTGCTCCACTCCTCGGCCATCCACTCGATCATTGCCCGCGCCGAACGCGGATCGGGGATCCGGGCCAGGGCTCTGCGGGCGGACCAACAGGAAGGGCTGTGGGTCGCCGCCACCAGCACCGCGACCGCGCGCGGATCGGCGGTCGCGGCCAGGGCGTCGATGGCGCCGTAGCGTACGCCCCGGTCGGCGTCAGCAGCGGCCGCGATGAGCGCCGGCACGGCCCGTCGGTCCTTCAGGCGCTGGAGCGCGCGGGTGGCGAACCCGCGGACCTCCGCGTCCGGGTCGCGAAGACCGGCGATGGCGATGGGCAGGTGCGCGGGCTCGGCGCCGTGCTCGAGCACGGCCATGGCTGTGCGGCGCGTTGCCGGCACGGAGCTGTGGAGGTCGCGCAGCGCCTGCGGTATGAGCCGCGGCGCCAGAGCGTCCATCTCCTTCCAGATTGCCTCAAACAGTGCCACCGGATCGGCTCCGCGGTGCGACCACAGAACCGACTGGAGGGCCGCGAAGGCGTCCAGGCTCGCGATCTTGCCGAGGGCCTGGACGGCCGCCATGTTGGTCGCTCTCTCCCCCTGCCGGGCGCTGGCAACTAGCAGCGCGATCGCTTGTGGGTAGGCCGACTTCCCCAGCCAGTCGGCGGCCTGCGCGGCGGTCGCACGGTCTTCATGCTCAAGCAGGCCGCCGAGCACGTCGTGACCGGCACTACTGCGCGAGGCAGCCAGGCGCCAGACGAGGCCGATGGCCGGCCCGTGCGGTCGCACGGTCGCCCCGGCCCCATGGAGCAGCGCGGACGGGGCCAGTGTGCATATCAGGCCGCTCGCCACCGCCAGCGCTGCCAGCAATCCGGCCAGCAGCCCCAGCGCGACCGCCGGCCGCCGCACCTGACTGGCCGCCAGTGCCACTGTTCCCGCGGTACCGGCTAGCAGCAGCGGGAAGACCACGAGCGAGGCCAGCCAGGCGGGCCCGGGGTCCCAGCAGAGCAAGGCCACGACCCCGCCGGACAGCAAGCCGGCGAGAGCGGGCACGCTCACCCACGGAGCGGACCGAGCCCACTGCCGCGCCCCCAACGCCGCGCGACCACCGACGAAGCCGGTGACGGTCAGCAGGAGCAGCAGGGCGCCCCCCACCTCCGGTGTAGCGATTGTGTCGGCCCACGTGCCGGCGGCAGGCTGCAGTCGATAGACGACAGCACAGGTGAGGGCCAGCAGCACACCCCACAGCAGTGCGGCAGCAGTCTTCCCGCGGTTCGAGGGCTCTTCAGTGCCATCGCAGGCGCCCAACAGCAGTCCCCGCCAGAGCCGGCAGGCGGACAAGCGCGACCGCCCCGCTCCCGCCACAGCCTCCCATTCCACCAGCGGGATCGGCTCGGCGCGGCCCTCCGCGAGTGGGTCACCGACCTTGGGTTCGGCGCCATCACCGAGGCATTGCGGGTCAGCCATCGCGTCCTCCCTCCACAGCCACGGGGCGCTCGGCCAGCCGTGCTGCCGGAGGGTAGCCACGACGCCCCATACCCAGTCGCGCCCCGCAAGCCACTCCGGGGCGGCCCAGCGCCTCGCGACGGACTCAGGGGCCGGATGCTCGTCCGCAGCCATGGCCCCCGAGGTCGCGTCCCCGGCGTGGGCGGGGATCGGTAGCTCGGCGCCACACCGGCAGGCGCCGCTCTGGCCGGCGAGCTCCACCGGAACGGCGTACTGCCGTCCGCACTGCGCACAACGCACCGGGATGGCCATTGCCCCCTCCTGCTGGCCGGGTAACGTGGCCGGGACGTTTGCGGGCGATTGAAGGGAATGCGGCGCCGGGGCTTCAGATGGACGCGATATGCCCCCCAGCCATAACCTACCTAACACTGTTGAGGTCGGCCAGGTTCCGACGCACATGCATGGTGGCGTCGCGGCCCCAGGAGGGCTTTCCGGCCGCTCATCCCGACACGATCATCGGCGCGCCGTCTGGCGCGCCAATGATCGTGTCGGGGGCTGTCTGCCCGTGCCACCCGGTTGACTGTGGTCGTCGCGGGAGACTGAAACACCGCGGTGTTCGTTGTGCCGTTGATGACGCTCGTCTATGTCGCCCGGTAGAGCTGGGTACCGAACATCGTCCATGCCACCTGCAGCGAGTTGGTCGGCAGGCCGGTAGCGATCACGCGCGCGGTCTGCGTGGTCCCCGTGCCGAAGACCTGGACGGTCGTCTGCCCGAACACCGTGCTCCCCACCGGGAGTGGCGTCCCGGTCTGCGGGTTGGAGGGATCGGTGCATTCGCCAGCGCCGGGGTGGTCGCGAAACTGGTGGCCTGGTAGACCGTGAGCGTGCCGGTGCCGGAGGAAGCCCCGAACTGCGCGTCACCGGCGAAGGTCGCGCCGATCGCGCGACTGCCAGCCGGCACCGTGATGGAGTACGCGCGCACCGCAGTGCCGGTGGCTCCGGTGACCGCCGTAGCGCCGTAGGTGATGTCATCAAGACATACCGTGTTGCCCGCCCCGGAGACGGCGGGGAGGGCCGGCTGAAAGCCTACCCTACACGACGGCGGGACGGCCGACGATGGCGTCAGGGCTGGGCCTGGTAGATCGGCCGGCCACCGAGGTAGGTGGCTACTACCTGTAGCTTGTCGACGTTATCCTCGTTCACCTGGCGGAGGTCGGCGTTCCACAGCGCGAGGTCCGCCAGCTTCCCCGGCGCGATGCTGCCCATCTCGCGCTCGTCAAACGCGGCGTAGGCAGCGGCGAGAGTGTGGGCCTCGAGGGCTTCGAGGAAGCTGATCTTCTCGCCCGGGTCCAGTCGGAGCCCCCCCGGGCAGCGCCGCGTCATGGCGCTGACAATGCTATCCAGGGGCAGCGCGGTCGGCGAGGCGGGGACGTCGGCGCCGAACGAGATTTGCACCCCGGCCTCGCGAAAGCTGCGCAAGGGGACCATCCGCATCACCTGCTCGGCCCCCAGCTTGCGCACGAGGTCGGGAGCCCGCAGCGGGATGAAGGCCGGCTGGGTGCACACCGGGACCCCCATGTCGGCGGTACGCAGGATGCTCTCGCGACGATACATCAGGTAGTGCTCGATGCGGTGGCGGCGCTCGCGGATCGCGCGGTCGCTGCCCGCGGCCCGGCTGAAGGCGTCCAGAGTGAGGTCGACGCCACGGTCACCCGCGGCGTGCACATCGACCTGCAGGCCGGCGTT
>CAZIWQ010000669.1:0-4618 GCA_964542355.1 uncultured Armatimonadia bacterium | reverse complement strand
CTATCGCTTACGACCACGATTGCGAAATAGCCGCTGACCGCGGCGATGAGGGTGGCCGCG
This sequence comes from uncultured Armatimonadia bacterium, assembly GCA_964542355.1. Taxonomy (GTDB): domain Bacteria; phylum Armatimonadota; class Zipacnadia; order Zipacnadales; family JABUFB01; genus CAZIWQ01. Next base: position 4,558 of record CAZIWQ010000669.1, on the reverse strand, counting down.
GCATAGACGGCCGGATTGAAGGCGGCGCTCATCTGCCCCCCCATCATGTGGTGCCCCTCCAGCACCGCTCCGCCGAGGATGACGGGAATCGATACCAGGAAGGCGAAGCGCGGGGCCCATTCCCTGTCCAGGCCCGCGGCGAGACCGCCCACGATCGTGCAGCCGCTGCGCGACACCCCCGGGGGAAGCGCCAGCGCTTGGGCTACGCCCACCACCAGGGCCTCGCGCCAGCCCGTCTCAGCCATCCCCTTCGTCCCCCGCAGGCGTGACGCCACAGTCAGGAGCAGTGCCGTGACGAGCAGGGCCCCGCCGATGAGGCCGACATTGCCGAACGCGCGCCCGATGGCGTCCTCCAGCAGGTAGCCGGCGACCCCCGCCGGCACGGTGGCCAAGACGAGCAGCGCTACGAGGCGGCGGTAGAGGCATGACTGCGACCGGCTTGCCTCATCGTTCGACCGCCACACCACGAGGCTCGCGAGCATCGCCCACACGTCCTGCCGGTAGTAGCACAGGACCGCGACGAGGGTTCCCAGGTGCACGGTGACGACGAAGTCGAGCGGGACCGGGTCGATGCCCAGCAGCTTGCCCATCAGGGCAACGTGGGCCGAGCTGGACACGGGCAGGAACTCGGTGGCGCCCTGGATGAGCGCCAGGATGGTGGCGTGGAGCAAGGTCATGGGAGGCATTCGTCCTTTGAGCTGGTTACGACCCGTCGGCGACGGCGGGCGCCCCCGGGTCGTTGTCGGGATCGCCGAAGGTCAGGCGGTAACGCGCGTAGGTAGCTCGCACGATCCCGGCCACCGGCACGGCGACCAACAGCCCCAGCACTCCCATGAACTCGTAGCCGAGCAGGAGACTGAGAATGATGACGACCGGGTGCAGCGTGGCGCTGCTGCCCAGCAGGATTGGCGACAAGAGCTTCCCGTCGAGGAAGATCAGCACGCAATAGCAGGCGAGGACGACCAGGCCGGTGTGCGGGCCGTTCTGCAACAGCGGCACCCCGACGCAGGGCACGGCGGCGATGATCGGCCCGACGACGGGGGCCATCCGGCAGACGCCGGCGATGATCGCCAGGGTCAGATACATGCTCACGCCGTTGAGATACAGGATGATCCCCACGACGATCCCGATGGTGAGGCACAGAGCGACCTGGGCGCGCACGTAGGCGTTGAGCATGACACCGACGTCGTCCGCGACCGCACTCGCAAACGCACGGTAGCGGGCGGGGGAGAAGAGCAGGCACCCGCGCCGCAGCACCTCGGCGTCGACGACGAAGTAGAACGCCAGGATCGGCACAACCAACAACTCGACCAGGTACCAGCCACGCAGGAGCGCACTCTTGGCGAAGTCGAACTGGTACTGCAGGAGCGTCTGGGTCCACTGGGCGACCGTATCGGTCGCCTTGGCGACGACCTCCGGGGGGGCCTGCTCGGTCTGGGCCGTCAGCCATTGCTGCATCTGGCCGGGGACCCGGGCGAGCCAGGTCTTGCCGATGGCGACGATGCGATGCACCTCGTGCAGGAGTTGGGTTGCGGTCAGCGACAGCAACAGCCACGTCACGCCGACGAGCACGGCCAGGACGAGCAGGGTCGCGATCATGCGCTTGGCCCGGTCGGGCAGGGGCAGCTTGAGCCGGCACAGCAGCTCGACCGGCGGGGTGAGCAGCACGGTGAGCGCGGCGGCGAACACCAGGATGATCACGAGGTCCCACACGCGGCCCACGAAGTAGGCCACGGCACCGGGCACGTAGAACACCAGGTACAGTACCGTCCCCACCGTGAGTGTGAACAAGACGAGCCGCCGGGTGGACCACTGTTCCATCGCAGGTGTCACCGCTACCGGTCCTCTTCCGCCGGGCGCCACTCGAAGTCGGCCGGGCGGGCCGGGCGCAGCCCGAGGAAGTGCTCGAGGGCCTCGGCAATGCGCGCCGCGGCGCGCCCATCCCCGTACGGGCAGCCGATGGAAGCCATGCGGCGGTACTCCATGGGGTTATTGAGCAGACGACTGACCTCGGCAACGATGGACTCGGTCTGGGTGCCGGCGAGCTTCGAGACGCCGGCTTCGACGCCCTCCGGCCGCTCCGTCGTGTCCCGGACCACGATCACCGGCACGCCGAGCGCGGGGGCCTCCTCCTGCACCCCTCCCGAGTCGGTGATGATGATGTCGGCGCGAGCCATCAGGGGGACGAAGGTGAGATAGTCGACCGGGTCACACAGCACCACGCGCTCCGCCGCCCCCAGGATCTCCTCGGCCGCCTTGCGCACCTTCGGGTTGCGGTGCACGGGGAAGATCACGTACAGGTCCGCGAACGTCTCCACGAGCTGTTTGACGGCCAGGAAGATGCGGGTGAGCGGCACGCCAAGGCTCTCGCGGCGGTGGGCGGTCAGCAGGCAGAGGCGCCCCTCGATGTCGTCGATCCAGCGCAGGTCGGTGTTGCCCAGGCCGCCACCGCGCTCGAGCACGGCGTACAGCGTGTCGATGACCGGGTTGCCGGTGATGAAGATGGCTTCCGGGCTGATACCCTCACCGAGCAGGTTGTGGCGCGCGCGGCGCGTTGCCGCAAGGTGGAGGTCGGCCAACTCAGTGGTGAGGCGGCGGAAGATCTCCTCCGGGAACGGCGAGAACTTGTCATTGGTGCGCAGGCCGGCCTCGACGTGCGCCACCGGGATCTTCTCGTAGTACGCGGCGAGCGCGGCGGAGAAGGTGGTGCAGGTATCGCCCTGGACCACGACCATGTCCAGGGCGCGCCCGCTGAAGACGCTCTGGAGCTGAGTGAGCGCGCGCGAGGTGAGATCGGCGAGCGTCTGCTCGGGCTGCATGATGTCGAGGTCGACCTGGGGGGTGAGGTCGAAGGTGCGCAGCATCTGGTCCAGCATCTCGCGATGCTGCGCCGTCACGATCACCTCGACCTCGAACTTGTCCGGGCGGCGGCGGAGCTCCTCGTACACCGGGGCCAGCTTGACCGCCTCGGGGCGGGTACCGAACACGATTGCGACCTTCGACGGGATCATTGCCACCACAACCAGATGGCGACCAGGCACAGCGCACCCGCGAAGGCATAGATGGCGAGCACGGCCTGCCGCACAGAGTAGCCTCGATCGATGAGGCGATGATGGATGTGACTGCGGTCGCCGACGAGTGGGCTCTTCCCGCTCAAGACGCGCTTGACGATGGCACTCATCGAGTCAAACAGCGGGACGCCGAGGACGAGGAGGGGGAGGGCCACCGTCGCCGCCGTCGGCACCTTGAAGGCGCCCAGCACCGCCAGGCACGCCAGGTTGAACCCGAGGAACATCGCTCCGGTGTCGCCCATGAAGACGCGGGCCGGGGCGAAGTTGTAGCGCAAGAACCCCAGACAGGCACCGGTGATCCCCGCGGCGACCAGCGCCACTGCCTGCGTCGTAACGCCGGAGTGCGCCAGCGCGGCCATCAGGCCCAGCGTGAGGGCGGAGATCCCGGCCACGCCGGCCGCGAGCCCGTCGAGCCCGTCCAGCCAGTTGAGGGCATTGGTGATCAGCACGACCCACAGCAGCGTCACCGGGACCTCGAGCCACCCGAGCTCGACCCAGGGCTCGGACCCGAGCAGCCCGTGAAGGTTGCTGAGCCCCTCGATCCGCACGCCCCACACGTACACGAGCAGGGCGAGCGTGAACTGGGCCAGCAGACGCCCCAGTGGCGGCAGGCCGTGAGCATCGTCATAGATGTTGAGGAGCACCAGCAGAACCGAGGCGATCAGCATCCCGATGATCGGGCTCGGCAGTGGCCGGGGCAGGACCAGCAGGGCGCCCCCCCAGGCACCGAGGAAGATCGCCACCCCCCCCGCGGTGGGCGTCGGGAGTTGGTGCTTGTGGCGCCCGCGAGGGTGATCGATCGCCCCGCAGTAGGGAGCCACGCGCATCCACAGCGGTGTCAGCACGAGCACCAGCACCAAGGCGGCAAGGGCCGCAACCGCACAGTGCATCATCTCAGCCCTCACTCCCCTCCTGGCGCGGCCAGCGGACCATCGCCACGCCGGCCTCTTCGAGCATCTGGCGGGCCATGTCGTCGGGGTAGTCCCCCTCGTACACGATCCGGGTGACGTTCGCGTTGATCAAGAGCTTCGCACAGGTAACACAGGGCTGATGCGTGCAATAGCAGGTGATGCCGGCGTCGAGCGCCACGCCGTGCACTGCGGCCTGCACGATGGCGTTCTGCTCGGCATGGAGCGCGCGGCACAGCTCGATGCGCTGCCCGCTGGGGATGTTGTGCTGGTTGCGATAGCAGCCGCCCAGCTCATCGCAGTGAGTGAGACCCTTCGGGGGGCCGTTGTAGCCGGTGGTGAGGATCCGCCGCTCCTTGACCAGCACGGCGCCGATGCGCCGGCGCAGGCACGTGGAGCGCGTGGCCACCACATGACAGATGCGCATGAAGTACTCGTCCCACTCCGGACGAGTGGTGGCTGGGGCCTCGTGATCCATGGGTCCTCCCGTACACACACACTGCCGACCGGGACGCCACCGCCGTTTTTCTGGCCAGCCCGTCGGCGGACGCACGAACCGCACCTGCTGGTCACTGTCAT
>CAZIWQ010000668.1:0-4618 GCA_964542355.1 uncultured Armatimonadia bacterium | reverse complement strand
TCGTAGTCCGGCCCCTCCGCACGACCGCGCGCAACGGCTTCCCACGGCCGTAAGTAAGCGCATGTGGGCCGCCGACATTCACGACACGATGGGCTCGGGTTGCAGGAGTCTGCCATGCCGGCAGGCAATAGTCCCGCATCGGGATCACGCGCCAGCGCCGGCCGCCGGAGGCACGATCATGCGCACTCTCTTGTTGTTCGCCGCGATTGCCGTTGCCACCACCGTCCACGCCCAACTGCTCAATGGTGACTTCGAGCAGGCCTCCGCCGCGACAACGCCCCCTGCCGGCTGGAGCTTGCAGACCAACCTGCTGCCCGCGAAGTGGGGCTACAACGGCCAGCACGGTGGCGCGGCGGGTCTGGTTCCGGACGCTCACGGTGGCCGCTACGCGCTCCATTTCACTGCCGATAAGCAGACCTCCGCCCATGTCCTGGGCGCCACCTTCCCGGCCACGGCCGGGGATGTCTACGAGTTGTCCGGGTGGGCGAAGGACGGTACGCTGGAGCTGACCTTCTACGAGTACGGCGAGGCCGCCAAGTGGTTGCGGACGACGCCGGCGGTCACGCGTGTGCGGGCCGGCAAGGTCTGGGCGCAGGGCGGGGGCTACCATCTCGTGTCCGACCCACAGGTAAGGCAACTGACTGTCGTACTCGCAACTGACAAGCAGGGCGTCACGGTGGATGACGTCGCCCTGCGAAAGGTGGAGCGAACCGCCATGTCCGGTCCGGATGTCGTGCTGGAGAACGAGGGGTGCCGCCTGACGCTGGCCGCCGACGGCAGTGTGAAGTCCTTCTTCGACAAGACGCTCAATGCCGAGCAACCCGTCGGCCTGTCGCGGCCCTTCATGCGGGCCCGGCTGGGGGCGTGGGACTTCCCCGCCAGCGGCCTCAGCCTCAGTGCCGACCTGCTTACGGTCACCTTCGGCGATGGCAAGGCCAGGGCCGAGGTGCAGGTGCAGACCAGGCCCTACTACCTGGGCTTCATCCTCAAGTCGTGCGAGCCGGCTCTCGAGGCGATGACGCTGTTTGACCTGCAGGTGCCCAAGCTCACCACCGTGGGCAGCAGCATCGGCGCCGTCTACAACGACCAGACCATGTGGTGCGTGCAGACTGTGCACTACGACGGGCAGCAAGTGGCCCGCGTGATGGATGCCACCAACGCGAACCTCGTCATCACCTATCCCGACCTGAGCCGTCCGCTGCCCGGCAAGACTCCGGTGCGCGGCTGTGCCTTTCTCACCTGCCCCCGCGCGCGGTTCTTCCCGGTCATGAACGAAGTGGAGCAGACCTACGGGATGCCCTCCCCGCGCCTCCAGGGGCAGCCGGGCAAGCTCTCACCCCTGATGCACCGCTCCTACTTCTTCGTCACCGACCTGTCCGAGGCCAATGTGGATGAGGTGATCGCGTACGCCAAGCGCGGACACTTCGGCTACGTGCTCATCGTCGAGCACGCCTGGTCGCATGGCAGCGGCAGCTTCATCATCCATGAGAAGAACTTCCCCCACGGCCGGGACGGTTTGAAGGCGACGATTGCGAAGATCCAGCAGGCGGGCTTCCCGGTGGGCCTGCACATGTTAACGGCGGGGATCGATATCCGCGACCCGCTGGTGACGCCGGTACCTGACAACGGCATCTACGTAGACATGCAGGCGGAGTTGGCCGCAGCCATTGACGCGCAGGCGACCTTCATCCCCACGCGCGAGCCGCCGACCAAGTTCCCGGAGAAGGACGAGGGCTATCGCGGCACCGGCACGATCCTGCGCCTGGGCGACGAGATGGTGCAGTACTCGCGCCTGAAGCTCGATCCCCCATATGGCTTTGAGGGCTGCACGCGCGGCTGGAACAAGAGCGTGGCGGCGGCGCACCCGGCCGGGACCGCCGCCCGGCATCTGTTCCGGGCCTACGGGCTGTTCCTGATCGACGCCCACACAGACCTGCTAGACCGCGTGGCCGACAATGTCACCGCGACATGGAACTACTGCAACTGCGACGGCATCTACTTCGACGGCTCCGAGTGGCTGCAGGGCGAGCACGGCTACTACAACGCGCGGTTGCAGATGGCCTACTATGACCGTCTCCAGAAGAAGGACATCATCGCTCAGGGCTCCAGCTACTCGGCGTACACCTGGCATCTCATCTCGCGGATGGCCTCGGCCGACGGCTTCCGCGACATCAAGCTGTATCTGGACAAACGCAGTCCGGGCTTCCAGTCGTCCTTCAACAACTTCATGCCGCTGGACATCGGCTGGTATGCCATCAACCCCAACATCCGACCGGATGACATCGAGTACGTCTGCTCCCGCGCGCTGGCCTTCGACAGCTCGATCTCCATCGAGACGGGGCTGGCCAATCTCAAGACCGTCCCGCAGGCCGGTGAGATGATCGACACGATCGCGCGGTGGGAGGACCTGCGGCAGTCGGGCCGCGTGCCGGCGGAGGTGCGCAAGCGGCTCCAAGCACCCGGCAACGAAGTCCACCTCATGGCGGTCGGCGGCGAGGATGCGCTGGTGCCGGTGCGCTACTCTGACTGGGGTAGCTTCCCGGCGGCCCACCGGATGGTCCAGGATGACCGGCAGAAGGAGACGGAGGTGGCGATGCCGACGGAGCTCCGGGTCAAGAACGAACGGCCGGCACCCGCGACGCTGACGCTGCAACTGGAGGCCGGGCCGGTCGTCCAACCCGGCCCGCAGTATGCCACGGGCCAGCCGCTCGAGCTGTTCGAGGCCATGCCGCCCGGTGCCAGCCAACCGCTGGACACCAACCAGTACAACCCGACGACCCATGGCAGCCGCGCCACCAGCAAGGGCGTCACGCAGGAAGTCAAGCTCATCACCGACGACGTGAAGGAAGGCCACAGCGCGTGCCTGTTCCGGGCGGTCTCGACGCTGCCACAGCCGGGTGGCTGGGCGACCTTCGGCCGTAGCTTCGACCCGCCAATTGCCCTCCGGGACTACCAGTACCTCGGGCTGTGGGTGAAGGGTGACTCGAGCGGCGCGGCCCTGAAGGTGCAGTTGTGGGACGCCGCCGGCAAGCCCCAGGACCAGTACGTCACCATCAACTGGACCGGCTGGCGCTTCATCGAGCTGGCGAGGCCCGACCCCCCGCTGCTGGACTACACGAAGATCGCCCGGCTCAACTTCTACTACAACAACATGCCCGCCAACGCCACGGTGACGACGATCCTGGACGGCCTGAAGGTACTGTCGCGGGCGAGCGAGACCGAGAACCCCGCAATCACCGTCAACGGGGTGCGCATCGCGTTCCCGACTCGGATGCGCGCGGGGGATCGGCTGGTCATGTACCCGGACGAGTGCTGGCTCTATCGGTCCGGCACGCAGGAGAAGGTTGAGGTCACACCCGAGGGACGACTGCCTCAGCCGCAGGCCGGTGCCGAGACGGTCATCGCCGTGGACAGCCGGAGCGTCGCCAACCAGATGCTGTTCCGCGCCGGGCTGCTGTGGCCGGCCGAGGCGATTGCCATCCCGAAGTGAGGGGGCGGCGTCGGGTGAGGGGTGTGGGAACGGCACAGCGGCAGGAGACCGGCGCGACGCCGGTGTTCCTTGCGCCGCTCGACGAGACTGTCATCCTGAGCCCAGACCGCTGCGCGGTCTTCGGGCGAAGGATCACCGCCAGTCGAAGGCGCTTGCTGGCGGAATGTGATCCTTCGTCGCTGCGGCTTCTCCGAAGCCGCAGGCGCTCCTCAGGATGACACCGGACGAGACGGGCGGCGTGCGCCCGGGGGGGGGGCGGCCGGCCCGGAAACAGTAGCGTCGGTACGCCCGACACTCCTGTCGGGCGCCGCGGCAGGCCCTTCGCCTACGGGTCAGGCGATGTCCCGGAGAGGCCGCGCCAGTATGCCAACTGCTCCACCAGCCATGGGTAGCTGCTCTCGCCAGTCCCGCTCTGACGCCCGAAGCGCTTCTCTACCTGTTGGATACGCGCGGGGTCCCGGGCGATCCAGGTGCTGATGAGGCGCAGCGTCCCCGGCGCCTCGAAGCTCGTGCCCTCTGGGCCGAAGTGGCCGTTGATCGCGGCGCAGCCGTCGACGGGAAGCTGCAGGTCGATGCGGCGATGGGCTGTGTAGAGGTGTAGGAGCGTCACCGAGCCCTCGCCACAACGGCTCCCGCCCATCTCTGCCACCCGGCGCGGCAGTGTCCGGCGGAACTCGCGCAGGCGCGCAGGGTCGCTCCAGTGGCCGAGGAGGTGTCCGCGCCATGTCACCTCGATGACGCGCAGTTCTCTGAGGCTGCCGATGCGGCGCGACAGGAGCCACTGGCTGGAGTACAGCCACAGGGCGCCAACTGCGAGGAGGGCCGCAAGCAGCGCCGCCCCGCCACAGGAGGTCTCCCGGCGGCCGATCCGCATGGTCCATCCCCTCCCTCTCTCCTCGCGCGCACGTCGGGCAGGGCGCTGTGCCTCGTGACGCCATGTGCGGACGGGGCGGAGATGAGATCATCAGCACCCAGACGCCCCGTCGAGGCTGAACGGCATGCCGCATTGCGGTCAGTTGCTGGTCCCGCAAACCACCAGTATCACTGTTAGCGCAGCAATGGTGCCCCGTTAAGCATGAAACAGTGGGTCTCAGGAACGCGCAGTTCGCCGCGAAGCGGCGGACCGTG
>CAZIWQ010000667.1:0-4625 GCA_964542355.1 uncultured Armatimonadia bacterium | reverse complement strand
CTCGGACTCCTCCGGCGCCACTTCCTTGTACTGGGGCAGGAAGTGCAGGAGGGTCTTGGTGAGCATCGTCTCGAATGACTGCTGCCCCTGGATGGTCTTCTCCACCCGCTGGAACTCACTGCAGAAGGGGTTGTCGAGGAACTCCGCGGCGAGGTTGATGCCCCGGGCGAGGTCGGCGCCGGTGAACTCCCTGGCCGCCGTTCCCCAGGTGACCTTGTAGCGCGTCCCGGCCGCGGCCCCCGTCACGACGAGGCGGAGGCGGTTGAGCTCATCATTGAACGGCAGGAACTCCAGCACCCCGCGTGTCGCATAGGGTGACGCGGGATCGCCGAAGAAGCAGAACGGGTAGCGTGTGCTCTCCAGTTCAATCGTGTTGTTGGCGCACGCCAGGACCTTGTGGCCCTCGGTGGCCTCGGCTTTCCCGGCGGCCAGATCGAGGGTGATGGTGCCGATGTCACCGGTGCAGCCCAGGGCCTTGAGGAAGGCGTAGGCCATCACAAGCTGGCCGTTGTGGGCGGGGTGGACACCATCGCCCCCGGCCAGGTGGTAGGCCGGACCATACTTGGCCTTGGCCTTCGCCATCACGTCCATCATCGCGTCATGCACATTGGCGAAGGCGACGCCCTGCTCGGTCGCGACCTCACGGGCCAGGTCGCGGAACTTGCCCAGCGTCTCGTTATAGACCTGGGCCGCGCGGGTATCCCCGCCACGGAACGTGTTGCTGTCGACCACCCCGGGCGAGCCGATCACGATCAGGCGCACACCGGCCTTGCGCAGCTCCGCGACGATGGCCTTGTGGGTGTCGCGATAGAGCTTGCCGCGGTCGGGCACATAGCCCCCGTAGCCACCATCGTTCATCCCGTAGCAGGTGGTGACCACGGTCGGGTGGAGCTCGAGGACATCGCGCGCCATTCGCGGGCGGAAGCCGTGGGCGACCTCGCCACCCCAGCCCGCCTGCATCGCTCGGAGCCGCGCCGCCGGCTGGCACATCAGCAGGTAGTCCTCGATGTAGACCGAGTAGATCTTCTGCTCGGTGATGGAGTCGCCGCAGACGGCCACGAAGTCCCCTGCCTGCAGCCCGGCCGGGGGCGCTGCCTGGGCGAGGGCCAGACCGCTCGCCAGCACCGCCGCTGATACCAGCACGCACGCAAGAGTTGCGCTCAGTCGTCTCATCGTCACGATCACCCTTCAGTGTGGAGTGGGAACGGGGTCTGCCGCGGGCCGCCGTGTCTCGCTCGCGAGCGTCAGGCCTCTGAGTTCCTCGCCGACGAGGCAGCGACCTTTGGCGGGGGCGATCACGGGAGCCGCGCCTCAAGGCCCCGTCATCCTGAGGAGCGCATGCGGCTTCGCCGAAGTCACAGCGACGAAGGATCTCGTCTCGCCCACGAGTGCCTTCGCATGGAGCAGGTCCTCCGCCCGAAGACCGCGCCACGGTCTGGGCTCAGGATGACAGTCCCACGGAACGGCGCGGAGAGCAGCCGCATCGGGACGGTCGACGGGGTCTGTCGAGCGAGACGCTCGACCTACGCGGCGACTCCGCGCGGGATGGTGAGCGACACCTGCTCCGGGGAGGCCCCCCCTCGCCGCACGTCGAACGTCCGGTCATGAAGGTCTCGTCGTCACCGCCACCCGCCTCGCGCGAGATGAGGGAACCGACCATGCACCGGCTCACGATCGTGCTTGTTGCTGCCGCGCTCGGCCTCGGCTGCTTGCCGCCACCTGGCCACGCGGCCACCGGGGTCACGCTCTACGTGGCCACCGACGGGAACGACGCGTGGTCGGGGTTGCTCCCGGCCCCCAACCGCGCTCGGACCGACGGTCCGCTGGCGACGCCCCAGCGCGCCCGCGACGAGCTGCGGCGGCTGCGGGAGCAGGGCGGCCTCCCCCGGGGCGCCACCGTGCTCTTCCGCGGCGGCACCTACAGCCTCGCGGAGCCGCTGATCCTGGGACCAGCCGATTCGGGGGCCCCGGGGGCCGAGATCGTGTACGCCGCCCGAGCAGGCGAGACTGTGAGTCTCACGGGGAGCACGGTGGTCACCGGCTGGCGCCATACGCGTGGCGGTGTCTACCGGGCCCGCCTCAGTGACGCTGCGCTAGCCGGCGGGCGCCTCTGGCAGCTCTTCTACAAGGGCCGGCGCCAGGTGCTGGCACGCTATCCCAACGTCGACCCCCGGCACCCCCGCAGCGGCGGGTTCCTCTACATCGCCAAAGTGGTGGAGAAGGGCAGCAAGACGCTCCTGCAGTACGACCCGCAGCGCCTCGACCCCTCCCGCTGGGCACGACCCGAAGAGGCACGGGTCCACGTCTGGTCGTGGCTGAACTGGAACCGCAACATCAGCACGATCCAGGCCGTGGACCGCGAGCGCAATGTGCTCACGCTCGCCCAGCCGACGAGCTACATGCTCAGTCAGGGCAACCGGTTCTTCATCGAGAACGCCCGCGAGGAGCTGGATGCGCCGGGAGAATGGTACTATGACGCCCGCTCGCAGCAGCTCTACTTCCAGCCGCCGGACGATGCTGCCCCCGCCGGCAACGTCTCGGTGCCACGGCTGGCGACCCTCATCACGCTGCAGGGCGACGCTGCCGGCGGCAGGTTCGTCAGTCACCTCCGCCTGAGCCACCTCCGCCTCGGCGAGACGCACAGCGCCCTGGTGAGCATCGGCCGGGCCGCCAACTGCACGATCGCCGGCTGCACGCTCACCAACTGCGGGGGCACGGCACTCCAGATGCATAGTGCCAGCCACCATTGCGGCGTCCTCGGGTGCGACATCGCCCACGTCGGCGGCTGTGCCATCACGCTCGACGACCCGGTCGACTGGACCCATCGCCCCGAGAACCACCTCAGCGACAACACCATCGATAACAACCACGTGCACGACGTCGGCGAGGGGGGCAACGCCTGGGGTGCGATCATGCTCAACCCCGGCTGTGGCGGCAATGCCACGCACCACAATGTGGTCTCGCACAACCTGATCCACGACACGCCGCGCCAGGGGATCACCTTCAACGGCATGGGCAACACGGTGGAGTACAACCATGTGCATCACACCAACCAGGAGCAGTCAGACACCGGTGCCATCGGCATGGGCTCGCGCGACATCTACGAGCGGGGCAGCAGCGTGCGCTACAACTATGTTCACGACACCGGCGGCTACAACATGCTCAAGCCGGGGGTGTGGGAATACCCGCACTACTGCTGGGGGGTCTATCTGGACGACTATACCAGCGGGGTCCACGTATACGGGAACCTGATCGTCCGCGCGCAACGCGGCGGCGTCATGGTGCACGGCGGACAGGACAATGTCATTGAGAACAACATCGTGGTCGATGGCATCGGGCAGCAGATCGAGTACGCCCCGATCGACAGCCTCAAGAGCGGGCGCACACCCGGGCATCCGGACACGGGCGAGTGGCTCATGAAGGGGACGAAGCTCGTCGGCAACATCTTCTCCTACAGCGACCCGAAGGCCCGCTGGGTGGGAGGGAGCAAGTGGCGGCAGATGCTGGCCGAGTCCGACCGCAACCTGATCTGGCATCGCGGCCAGCCCGTCACCATGAACCTCTCCGGGGTCGCGGACGGCAACTACTGGGCGGCCTGGCAGGCGCTGGGCTATGACACCCACTCGGTCATCGCCGACCCGCGCTTTGTGAACCCGGCGCGTGATGACTATCGTCTGCGGGCGGACTCGCCGGCGCTGGCCCTGGGGTTCAAGCCGCTGCCGCTGCACAAGATCGGCCTGTATGCTTCGCCCGACCGTGCCTCCTGGCCGGTCGCCGACGACCAGTGGCGCGAGGTGCACCTCACCCATCCGGAGGGGGCGGCCGCGCCGGCGCCACCTGCGGCACGCACCCAGATCCCGCTCCTGAAGGCACTCCCGCGCCAGGCCCCGCCCGTGATCGACGGGAAGGTCGAGGCCCCGGAATGGGACTGGGACGCACCCGGCGCGAAGGCTACTGTGCTCGCGCTCTCCCTTGAGGCCGGCAACGGCAAGCAGCCCGGCTATGCGTTGGTCGGCTACGACCGCGAGGCCCTCTACATCGCACTGCTCAACAAGGTGACTGACTCCGGCAAGCTGCTGGCGAAGGGTGGCGTCTGGGGAGCCGATGACGGCGCCGAGATCTGCCTCCAGGATGTCTCGGGCCCCAGGCCGGGACCCATCTTCGTCATCCAGGGCTTCCCCTCCGGTCACAGCCAGAGTGTGGACGATGCCGGGGCGCCGACGGAAGCAGTGCTGCGGCTCGGCCGCGCCCTGCAGTACGCTGCGACGATCGGCCCGGGGCAGTGGTGTGGCGAGTGGAGGCTCCCGTTCGCCGCGCTCGGGATCAACCCCGAGAAGGCGCCGCGCCTGCTATTCAACATCGGGGTGCTGAAGGCGGCGGAGAAGGAGTGGGTCGCGTGGGTCAGCACGGGGGCGGCGCCGTGGAATCTGGACCGCGCCGGGAGGCTGGAGCTGCAGGCCGTCACGCCCTGACGCCGCCGTTGCCGTGCCCTGGAACGGCGCCGTGTGCGGTCGCCGCGTAGGTCGAGCGTCCCGACGCCGCTGTCTTTCGGCCGCCCTGTCGGTAGCCGCGCGAACCGCGCCTGGAGGTCACTGTCATCCTGAGGAGCGAATGCGGCTTCGTAG
>CAZIWQ010000666.1:0-4634 GCA_964542355.1 uncultured Armatimonadia bacterium | reverse complement strand
ACGGTCCCGAGCGTGCTGCTGTGGAAGATGGTCGTGTTCGAGTTCTGATGCGGCTGGAAGCCGCGCCAACATCGGTGGGGAACGAGGGAGCTGATCACACAATGCCGTCATCGCGCCCCCTGCTGGTTGTCGGATCAGCGTTGCTGCTTCTCACCGCGGCGGTTGCTGCCGCCGCGCCGGTGACCCTCACCCGCGTCGACGAGGGCGGCCACCCCGTGCTGAAGCTGAGCAACTACCGCGTCCGGCTCACGATCGACCCGACCCGCGGCGGGGCGGTGACCTCGTACTCGGACCAGCTCGCGCCGGCGGAGCTGGTCCTCCCCCACGAGTTCAACGGCCTGTGCCTGGACCACTTCCAGGAGCAGGCCTGGCCGGGTGAGTTCCTCGAGCAGCCGTACGAGTGTCAGGTGGTGCAGGAGACCCCGGAGCTCGTGCAGGTGATGGTCTCGCGGCGGGCGAGCGGGGTCTGGCGCAGCAAGCTCCCCGACCCGAAGCTGGCCGGCCTCCTGCTGGAGAAGACCTACACGCTGCGGGCCGACTCGCCGGCCCTGACCTGTGAGGTCAAGCTCACCGCGCCGCCGGACGGCTCGCGGGTGTTCTCCTACTGGCTGCAGGACGTGATGTTCGCCGGCGGCGACTATGACCCGGTAACCGACCGGACCTTCCGGCCCACCGTGCGCGGCATCCGCAGCACCAGCCGGGATGACAACAGCCACTATGGCAAGGAGGAGTGGCTGCGCGACTTCAGCGCCGGCTGGATGGCACTGATCGACACGCGCAAGCGCGCCGGCCTGGCACTGAGCGCCGACTACAATGACTTGCGCATCAGCTATGCCTGCGGGGGCAACACGACCAACGAGCTGATGTTCAACACGACGTACCTGCCGGCGGGCAAGCGCCTTGCGTATCGCGTTGAGCTGATCCCCGTGGTCGGGCTCGACCGGGTGGTCTATGCCGGGCCGGAGGCCGTGATTGGCTGCAGCCTCCGACCCGCGACGGGGGGGACGGGGGAGCTTGAGCTCCGGGTCGTGCGGAGCGCGGAGACCGTGAGCGCGCTCAAGCTCGGGGTGGCCCTCGTCGCCGGCAAGGACCCCGCCCGGCAAGTGACAGTGGGCGACGTTGCCTTCGGCCCGCTCACCGATCAGCCACAGGTCAAGGCCCTGGCATACGCCGCCGCGCCACCCGACCCGCTCGTCGTGCGCGTGACCGCGGCAGGCACGGGCCACGCAGAGCGGGCCTTCACCGCGACGTGTGAGGACTTCTTCCCCGGTAGCTACAAGTGGGCGGACAACATCCAGACCGACATGCGCACTCCCGTCTACCAGGCGGTGCGCCCGCCGCAGGTGCTCCGGTTGGCCAAGCCAGCGAAGCTCACTCTCACGCGCGGGTACCACGATCGCTACCTGTACTTCCAGGGCCTGCACGATGAAGCCTACCAGATTGCCGCGGCGGTGCACTTGACCGGCTGGGAGCAGAAATCGGACCTCATCAACTACAGTTGGGATAGCTCGTGGTTTGGTGCGGTTTCTGACTTCCCCTACGACTACGAGAAGCTGTTGTCCTACCATGCAGTGATCCTCGGCGGGGTCAGCAAGAGCGGCCTGAAAGCCGTGGGCCTGGAGATGCTCAGCGACTATCTGCTGGCCGGCGGCGGGATGCTGGTGCTGGGCTCGCACGGGGCCTACGGCAAGTCGCAGCTCAGGGGCACGGCGTTAGGCGACGCGTTGCCGGTGGAGCTGCCGGACACGCGGTTCAGCCTGCAGGCGACCGGCGGCACCCCCGTGACCTTCGGCCCCGAATGCCCACCGTTCCTGCAGGAGAACTCCCTCAGCCCGCCGGCCACCTGCTACTTCGTGCACGAGGTGAAGCTGAAGGCCGGCGCGCGCGTCGCGATGCAGGCCGGGGGCAAGCCGTTCCTGGTGCTGGGGGAGGTCGGCCCGAGCAAGGCGCGGGTGGCGTGTCTACTCGGAGCGCCGCTGGGCGCGCCGGCACCGGGCCAGACCCCGTTCTGGCAGGATGACGGCTGGGCCCTCGTGCTGCGCAACACGCTGTGGTGGCTGGCCCGTCGCGATGGGAGGTTCGGGGATTGACAATGATCCGAGCCACGGCTCTGCTGCTAGCGACCATCGGTGGCCTGCTACTGTGGACCGGCCTGGTGGAGGCGGACATCACCTGGCTGGGGCCGAACGTGCTGGCCAACCCGGGCTTCGAGCAGGCGGACGCGCAGGACCTTCCCGCCGACTGGACGCCGGCGGCCAACCCGCCCACGACCGCACGCTTCACCCGCGATACCACGACGGTGCTCGTGGGCAAGGCCGCGCTGCACATCGCGCTGCCAGACCAGGGATCGGCGAGCATGCGGTCGGCGCCGGTGGCGGTGGAGGGCGGCCGTGAGTACCTGTTCTCCGTCGGCTTCCGGGCGGAGGGGTTCGGGCCTGTCGGGAAGTATAGTGGGGTGGACGCGAGCATGGCGATCGAGTGGCTGGACACCGCCGGGAAGGCGGTGGGGCGCTCCGGGTGCGCGGCCTTCCCCTACAATGCCTCCGACTGGGACCTGCGCGACAGCTTCGTGACCGCCCCGGCGGCCACAACACGGGCCGTGGTGACGTACGTGTTCGCCAACCGCAGCCGCGAGGTAGCCAACGAGAACATCCCTTCGGCCATGTGGCTGGACGGGCTGCAGCTCCGGCGCTACGATCCGCCGGCCACACCGGAGTGGGCGACCCGCAAGGTCCCGCGGATCGTCGAGGGGGGCATCAGCACCTCGCCCGTCCAGGCCTACCAGCCCGCGAGCTGGAACATGGCCGGAGGCAAGTGGAGCCAGGTCGTGACGGACCCGCAGGCCAGCTATGACTCGGTGATTACCAGCCCTGAGGGCGTCGGCGCGGGGATGATGGCACACTCACCCTACTGGACCGGCACGCCACCAGGGCTGTATCGGGTGCTGGTGCGCTGCAAGGTGGCGGACACCGCCCGGGCGGAGAAGGCCGGCATGATCGATGTCGGCTCCGAGCTGGCGGCACTGCGGGCCGGGCGCGACATCCACCCGCGCGACTTCACCGCTCCCAACCAGTACCAGGAGCTCGCGTTGGACTTCATCGTGCGCACACCGGGCTACTGGATGGTGCGGCTCTCGACCGCCGGCAACCAACCCTTCACCGTCGACTGTGTCAAGCTGTTCCCGCTGGTGCGGCTCTCCGACAACGATCTGCTGAGCCTGTACCCCGGCAGCGAGGGTGCGGTCCCGCCCGACCTCCGGCCGAAACACGATGGTGCCTTCACCGGCCTGCTGCTCGCCGGGCCGCTGTCCGAGGTGTATCGGCTCAATGACGCCTTCCACCTGACCGATTACGAGGCGAAGCTGGACACGGTCTGGGGGAGCAAGAGCTGGTCACAGAGCTGGTCGGGCTTCCCAACCACACCGGAGGCCCTGTTCAAGCATGACGTGATCGTGCTGTGCGATGTCGAAGCCAGCGCGCTCACGCTGCGGCAGAAGCACATGCTCTCTGAGTACGTGCGACGCGGCGGAGGCCTGGTGTTCATGGGGGGGCACAAGACGCTCGAGCGCGGCAACTTCGCCGGCTCGCTGCTGGAGGAGCTGCTGCCCGTGAGCCTGCAGCCGGCGTTCGCGCCGCTGGTGCACTTCCCGCAGGGGCGGCCACTGGCCCGGGGCGATGCGCATCCGACCACGCAGATGTGTGACTTCGCGGGCCTGCCGGCGGTGTACTTCGTGCATGAGGTGCAGGTGAAGCCCGGCGCGGCGGTGATTCTCACGGCCGGTGACAGGCCTGCCGTGGTCGTCGGCACCTGTGGTCGCGGCCGCGTGGCGTGCGTCGCTGCGACTGCATTCGGCGGGCCACCGACGGACGCCACCGCGACGTCGGCGCTCCCGTTCTGGCAGTGGCGCTCGTGGCCGACCTTCCTGCGCGACCTATTGTGGTGGACCGCCGGCCAGGACCAGCGCTTTGCGACGCAGTAGCTTTCAGGGGGCTCCGGAGCGCGAGCACCGCGCGGGCACCGCGCGGGCAGGAGCGACGCTTGGTCGCGGGGGGGGCGGCGCGGTACGGCGCCACTGTCTTCGGGCCGGCCTCTCGGCGGCCGTACGAACCGCACATGCTGGTCACTGTCATCCTGAGGAGCGCATGCGGCTTCACAGAAGCCGCAGCGACGAAGGATCACACTCCGCAGACAAGCGTCTTCGGCTGATGCCGATCCTTCGCCAGGCGACCGCGTAGCGGTCTGGGCTCAGGATGACGGGGGCGCCGGACGGCAGGGGAAACAGCGGCGCCGGTACGCCCGACACTCTTGTCGGGCGCGGAGTCTGTGACGTGTGCCTCCACGCCGGCGGATCTCGATCCCTCGCGCCGTTGGCGCCGAGTGGGGGGCACGGCGGCGAAGCCGCCGTGCTGTCTAGCCCCCGAACGGGGGCGGCAGAAGGTAGCCACGGGTGGCAGAGCCTGTCGCGAAAGCTCGTGGGGAGGGCATGCAGGCCGTACGACCCCTGCCCGCTTGTCGGGCAGGTGAGCGAGACTGAGTGAGCTAGCTCGCACGGCTCCAACCTTACTTCTCCTCTTCGCCGCCGCCGCCGGGCTTGCCCGGCGGCGGGGACGAAGGAGGTTCAGGGAGGGAGCGCC
>CAZIWQ010000665.1:0-4637 GCA_964542355.1 uncultured Armatimonadia bacterium | reverse complement strand
CCCTCCGAGACCGAGACTGTGGGAACGGTCGCCACCGGCCCCCCGGAGGCCTCGCACCAGCACCATCGCCAGCAGGATCACAATCATCCCGAGGAAGGCTTCCGTCAGCGTCATATCGCTGTAGACACCAACGACATCGACCGCCAACCAGCGGAGCAGCTCGATGCCGGGGAAGATCAACAAGACGCCAAGGACAAGACCTGCCAGGAGACGTGCCATCGGACAGTCCTCGGATGATGGGTTGACGGCAACAGCAGCACGATGGCCCTGTGTGGGGGCCCGTCGGCCTGGGCAGCCCTCTGCGCCCAGTCGCGCAGGCCGACCGTGTCGGTCGGCAGGGCCTGTCGAGCGAGACGCTCGACCGACGCGGCGACCGTCCCGCTGTGCGGGCTCCGGCCGCTCTGCTAGCCGGCGAGCGTAAGCTCGAGACTGATGTCGCGGGCCGGCGCCGAGTGGGTGAGGCTGCCCACCGAGATCAGGTCGACCCCCGTGGCCGCGATCGCGGCCACGGTGTCGAGGCTGACGCCTCCCGAGGCCTCCGTTACGGCACGATCGGCGATGATCGCGACGGCCTGGCGCATTGTCGCGAGGTCCATGTTGTCCAGCATGATGATGTCGGCTGTCACCGCGAGCGCTTCGCGGACCTCGTCCAGGCTCGTGACCTCGACTTCGAGCTTGAGGGTATGCGGTGCGTGGGCCCGCAGGCGGCTCACGGCCGCGGTGATGCCGCCGGCAGCCTGGATGTGGTTGTCCTTCACGATGATGCCGTCGCCGAGGGCGAAGCGATGGTTGTGGCCGCCCCCGGCGCGCACCGCCGCCTTCTCCAGCACACGCAACCCCGGAGTGGTCTTGCGGGTATCGAGGATGCGGGCGCGCGTCCCGGCAACGGCCTCGACGTAGCGGCGGGTCAGCGTAGCGATGCCACTGAGGCGCTGGAGGAAGTTGAGGGCAACGCGCTCGGTGGTCAGGAGCTGGCACGCGGGTCCGTGGACCCGAGCGAGCACCGCACCGGCCGGGAATCTCTCCCCCTCGGTGACGAGCGCTTCCAGGGTGCAGTCGGGGGCTCCCTGGTACAGGCACTGCCGGACGACGGCCATCCCGGCGAGTACGCCCTCCTGTCTGGCGAGGAACTCCCCCCGGGCGACCGTGGCGGGTGGCACGCAGGCGCTGGTGGTGATATCGCCGAAGCCGATGTCTTCGGTGAGCGCCTGCTCGACGATGCGTGCGACCTGGCGGTCGAGGGGGGTCACCGGGCTTCGCCGACCTTGTTGCCGGCCACCAGCCGGACGATGCGAGGTGTGAGGGCCCGGGCCGGAGCATCCTCCAGCAGGCAGTAGGAGAGGATGTGGACGGGATCACCGACGGCGGCCATGCGGGCGGCGGGGCCGTTGAGGCAGATGACACCGCTGCCGGGCTCGCCGGGGATGACGTAGGTCTCGATGCGGGAGCCGTTATTGAGATTGACGATCTGGACGCGCTCGTTCTCGAGGATATCGGCAGCGTCGATCAGGTCGCGATCGATGGTGATGCTGCCGGCATAGTTGAGCTCAGCAGCGGTGATGGTAGCGCCGTGGAGCTTGGACTTGAGCATCGTCCGGAGCATTGTGTCAGGCCTCGATGCGGATGTTGTCGATGAGGCGGGCTGCGCCGAGGTAGGCGGCAGCCGCCAGGACGGTGGGCGGCCCCGCGTCGGGCGTCGGCTGCAAAGTGTCGGGATGGACCGCACTGACGTACTGGACCTGGAAGCGGGGCTCCTGGGCGAGGGCTTCGCGGACCGCGGCCTCCGCCTGTGCGCCGGTTGCTCCGTTGTGCAGGAGCCCGGCGCCGCGCCGCAGGGCCCGGTAGAGCGCCGGAGCGACGGCGCGCTCGTCGGGAGACAGGAAGCGGTTGCGCGAGCTCAGCGCCAGTCCGTCGGCCTCGCGCAGCGTCGGCATGCCCACGACGGTCAGGGGGAAGTTGAGGTCGGCGACCATCCGTCGGATGACCTGGAGCTGCTGGTAGTCCTTCTCTCCGAAGTAGGCGCGGTCAGGTTGGACGATGTTGAACAGCTTGGCGCAGACGGTCGTCACACCGACGAAGTGCCCGGGGCGGTAGGCACCGCACAGGCCTTCGCTGATCCCGGCGACATGGATCGTGGTGAGCGCGGCGTCGGGGTACATGACCTCGGTCGCGGGAGCGAAGATGAAGTCGACACCCTCGGACTGGGCGAGGCGCGCATCAGTCTCGAAGTCACGGGGGTAGGCGGCGAAGTCCTCGTTAGGCCCAAACTGGGTTGGATTCACGAACAGGCTAACGATGACGACGTCTTCATCGGTTCGCGCCCGCCGCATGAGCGAGCAATGCCCGTTGTGGAAGGCGCCCATGGTGGGGACCAGACCCACGCTCTTGCCCAGGTTGCGGGCATTGCGCACGAAGGCGCGGATCTCTCCGATTGTGCCGGTTACACGCATGTTAGGGGCTCAACTGCCTCGCTTCAATCGCGACGTGCCAGTGTCCCCCGGGGGCAGGGCGCATGGCAACCTCGCGGCGGTTACAGGAACGCACCCCGCCGCCGCAGCTAGCGACGGTCATTGTAGCACAAAACGCGTGCCCTGTTCAGGGCGATGCGGGTGTCGGTGACATCAACCCGCGACCCGGGTGCGCGGGGCACGTCCGGGCGCGTCGCGGCCTCCCAACGGCTCCGTCGGCCGCTCACCTAGAAGATGAAGACGGGCGTCCCGACGCTCACGGCCTCGTACAGGATGCGGGCATCGGCGCGATGCTGGCGGACACAGCCGTGCGAGGCCGGATGTCCGAGCCGTCCGTACAGCGCCGGCGACGTCGCGTGGATCCCGTGACTGCCGGAAGCCGTGATCGCCATCCAGTAGGGCATGTGGACGCGATAGAGCGTGCTGAACGGGTTGAGGGCCTTGTTGAAGATCTTGCCCATCTGCCCGCGACTGCGACCGTAGGCGCCCGGACGCATGGTGGGCGTGGTGAAGCCGGGGGCCGCGGTGGAGATGATGTGCATGCGCTTCACCTCGCCATCCTCAAAGTAGATCAGGCGCTGGAGGCGCTTGCTGATGGCGATGCAGGTGGGCGGCAGATGCGTGAACTCGCGCGGGAGGAGGGCGACCTTGCGCTCCGTCTCCGCCACCATCACCCCCTCCTGATCGTATCCGGCGACGCGCAGGTTGAGCGCCGTGCCATCCAGCCACGGGACTCGCCACTTCGTCTCGCCCGTGCTCGGGACGAGACCGTCGTTGATGATCCCCTCGAACCGCCCGCGTGGCGCTCCCCCGAGGGCACAATGGTTCCCATAGTAGTAGAAGCGGACGTTGGTGACGGTGCCCTCGGTCTTCCAGCGGATGGTGACCTTGTCGCCCTCGTGCCAGAGGTCACCCGGCTCGGGGTTGAGGAAGGTGACGGAGGCGGGGCGCGGGGGCGTGGGGGTCTTCGGCGCGGGGCCGGGCTTCGGCTCGGGGCCGGGCTTCGGTACGGCGGGTGGCGCCGGGACGGGCGGGTCGGCAGGCACCATGTCGATGACATGGCTCGGGACCGGGAGCTCGTGGGCCACGGACAGCCCCGCAGAATGCACCGTGGTCTGTGCCGCCGGGGCGCCGCCGGGCAGCGCCAGCCCACAGATGCTCAGGCAGACGATGATGATGAGACAGGTGCTGCAGCGGTCCATGTGCGTTGTCACCCGCGGTGGAGTCACGGCCAGTGGCCGGGACGAAGTATACGCCGCCGGCGGCATGGTTGTCCATTGCCACCGGGGGCGGGCCGCACGGCAGAGGCAAGCAGCCCCTCCCCGGCGAAGAGAGCACCCCGCAGAGGAAAGGAGACGGCGATGACCAGGCAAGAGGCGAAAGCCAGACTGCGCAGCGACCGGGCGTTGATCGGGACGATGTTCCTCGAGGTGACCTCCCCGGGGACCTGTCGCATGCTGCAGGCCGCAGGCTACGACTTCGTGATCTTCGACACCGAGCACTCGTGGTACGGGATCGAGACGATTGCGCGCTTCGTCAGGTCGGCGCGCGACATCGGTCTGCTCGTGCTGGTGCGGGCGCCGGCGTTCCAGGGGCACTGGCCCGCGCGCTACCTCGACCTGGGCGCCGACGGGCTGGTGTGCCCCCACGTCGACACCCCCGAGCAGGCCGCGGACATCATCCGCCAGACCAAGTACCCGCCCCTCGGCGAGCGGGGGATGGCCAACGCGGTGAGCCACGATGATTTCGTGGCTCGGCCGATGACTCAGTTCACGACCGATGCCAATGATGAGATCCTGGTGGTCGTGCAGATCGAGACGGTGGCGGGGCTGGCGAACCGCGAGGGGATTCTCGGCACCGCCGGGGTGGATGCCGTGTTCATCGGCCCGAATGACCTGTCGCTGAGCATGGGTCTGCCCGGGGAGCTGGAGCACCCCGACGTCGTGCGGGCGATGGACGAGATCCTCGCGAGTGCCCGGGCGCACCAGGTGGCGCCGGGGCTGCACGGGTTCAGCGTCGAGGGGACTCGCAAGTGGCTGGATCGGGGGGCGCGGTTCGTCTGTCACCGCTCGGACATCAGCCTGCTTGTCGAGGGGAGCCAACGCGACCTGACCGTGCTGCGCGAGCATCCGGCGGTTGGCGGACAGTGAGCGCGGGCGCATCAGGAGG
>CAZIWQ010000664.1:1973-4639 GCA_964542355.1 uncultured Armatimonadia bacterium | reverse complement strand
CCGGCCGGGTCTCTAGCGGCGAGATGGCTGTGAGTGGCTTCTGCGAGCCTCTGAGCGTAGCTGCGCGGCCTCAGAACGACTTTTGGGCCGCTCTTCTAGGAACCCGACGGACCGCTTCGGCGTAGTGCCCGCTCACACCTGCGCGGTGGTGCCCTTCTCGCATGAGCGCGGTGGTCGGGCGATGCCGGGTGCGAGCGGGGGGGCCGGGCACCGCCGCGGCGTCGCAGGCCGTGCGGACACGCGAACGGCCCCGGCCGAAAGGCCGGGGCCGCCGCAATCGAGTCTGGAAGAGCGGCCGAAAAGCCGTTCCGAGGCCGCGACGTTACGCCCGAAGGGCTCTGGCGGGCACTCAGCCGGACCCCTAGGCAACCGGCGTGGCGCCGACGGCCTGCTCCGTCGTCTTGTCGAAGATGTGCACCTTGTGCATGTCGAGCACGACCGCGAGCTCTTCGCCTTCCTTCGCCGCCGTAGCGCTGTCGACGCTGGCAACCAGGGTGTCCTCCCCGATGGAGAGGTAGAGGATGGATTCGGCCCCCATGGGCTCGATGACATCGACATCGACCTGGATGGTGTTCTCGGCGTTTGGCGCGACCACGGGTGAGAGGTCGCGATCATACATGTCACTGGGGCGGATGCCGAGAATGATCGGCTGGCCCTCGTAGTCGCGGCAGCGCGCGGCACGGTCGGGCGGCAGGACGACGCGGAACGAGCCCGCATCGACCGCCAACGAACCGTTCTGGGCTACCAGCTCGGCGTCGATGAAGTTCATCGGGGGACTGCCGATGAACCCCGCCACGAACCGGTTGACGGGGCGGTTGAACAGGCTCAGCGGAGTGTCAACCTGCTGGACGAGACCGTCGAGCATGACGGCGATGCGGTCGCCCATCGTCATCGCCTCGACCTGATCGTGCGTCACGTAGACGGTAGTGATCTCGAGGCGGCGGTGCAGCTTGATCAGCTCCGCACGAGTCTGGATGCGCAGCTTGGCGTCGAGATTGGAGAGCGGCTCGTCCATCAGGAAGACGGCGGGCTCGCGGACGATGGCGCGGCCGACGGCAACGCGCTGGCGCTGGCCGCCGGAGAGCTCTTTCGGCCGGCGCTTCATCAGGGCCTGGATCCCCAGCATCTCGGCGGCCTCGCCGACGCGACGCTCGATCTCGGCGCGGGCCACCTTCCGCAGCTTCAGGCCGAACGCCATGTTCTCGAACACCGTCATGTGGGGGTAGAGGGCGTAGTTCTGGAACACCATCGCGATGTCGCGGTCCTTGGGGGACACGTTGTTGACCAGCCGGTCGCCGATGTAGATCTCGCCCTCGGTGGACTCCTCCAGCCCGGCGATCATCCTCAGGCAGGTGGTCTTCCCGCAGCCAGAGGGGCCGACGAGCACCAGGAACTCCTTATCCTCGATCTTCAGGTTGACGTTGTTGACGGCCACAACGTCGCCAAAGCGCTTGGTCAGGCCCTTGAGGGTCACGCCTGCCATGTTGCGTCAGCCTCCTGCGGAACATGCGCACGTGGCGGCAAGCCGCCACATGAAAAACCCCCGGCCGTGACCGCCAACCGGGGGACTGTTGGTACCGGGATTATAGTAGGGACCGTGGGAGGTGTCAACGCACGCCCCCCGGGTCCGCGGGTGCCGGCTTGCGCAGCTCCAGCCACCAGCCGAAGTCCGGTGCGTCGTCCGGGTCGTGGAGCAGCCGGATCGATCCCAGCCCCGCCTGCCGTGCCTTGTCTGCCAGGCCCTTGTGGATCGGTTGGCGGTGCGACCCGCCTGCTCCCGCGCCCGCCGTACCGGCCTTGCGCTCGCCCACCAGCGGCTTGAGCACTGCCGGGTCCAGGATGCGCGAGAAGCCGCCACCGATGAAGGCCACCGCCCCGGGCTTGAGTACCCGGTACGCTTGCTTGAGCCCGGCAAGCTGGTCGGGCCAGAAGAACACCGACCCGCGGCTGATGATCAGGTCAGCGAACCGGTCCCGGAAGGGCATGTCCTGGGCGTCACCCTCGATGGGGATGACGCGGCCGGTGAGACCGGCCTCGTCCACCAGGACACCACACAGCCGCACCGCCGCCGGATCGATGTCGAGGACATAGATGGTGAGCTCTGTGATGCGAGCCAGCGCCATCGCCAGCGACCCGCAGCCGCCACCCATGTCGACGCAGATGCCCTGCGTGACCCCGTAGTCCTGCACGATCTGGCGAGCCAGGGCCGGGTACACGGGGGCGAATTTGCCCACCGCGGTCTGGTAGAACGGGTACCTGGCGATCAGGTCTTCCCTGTAGTCGGCCCACGCGGCGCCGACACAGCAGGTGAACAGCAGCGCCACCGTCAGTGCACGTCCCATTGGCATGCGGCCTCCCTTGTCTCCTCGTCGCCACGACGCCGCTGTTCTGCTGCCCTTCTGCCGGGGGCCGGATGGGCCGGGGCTCCCGGGCGATGCCCCCTGCGCTGGCAGATCCTGCGCTGTCCCGCTGCGCGGGGCAAACGCTCGGGACGACAACCACGCGCAAGAGCGTCAAGAGCGGCGGCGCTGCGCCGGCAAGGTACTATGCCAGTAGCTCTCTCAGGGTCGCCATGCCCTGGCGGGCGGCGGCAACCAGGTCGCCGCGGCCCTCGTACTCACACGACAGGAAGCCGTCGTACTCGATCGCCTTGAGCCGGGCGACGA
>CAZIWQ010000664.1:246-1963 GCA_964542355.1 uncultured Armatimonadia bacterium | reverse complement strand
ACGATGGCCGGGTAGTCGAGCACTCCCTGCCCGACGACGGTGCCGATGTACTTGCGGCCGGAGCGCGCGGTCAGGCAGTTCTCGGCATCGGGCGGAAGCAGCTCCCAGTCCTTGGCGTGGGCGTGGACCACGCGGTGTTCCACCGCCTGCAGGAACTCGACCGGGTCCTCGTCACCCATCACCATGTTGCCCGAGTCGTAGGTGATCATCAACCCGTCGCCGGCCAGCTCACAGCACTCCAGACACTCGTCGGAGGTCTGATAGGGGGCCAGGGGGCTGCCGAAGTCCTCGATTGAGACGGTGACTCCGGCCGCCGCGGCATAGGGCAGGACCTGTGCCAGTCCCCGCGCAACATTCCGCCGGCCCGCGGCCCTGTCCTGGCCCTGGGCACAGCCACCCGTCGTCGCGAGCACACTGGCCGTGCCCATCTCGAGGGCGGTGTCGACCACGCGCTTGATCTGGTCGACGGACTCCGCCTGCTGGGCCGGATCGCTCATCGTCAGGTTCGCGCCACCGATGTTGCACGAGACGACGAGCCCGGCGTCGCTCACCATCTGCGCAACCTCGGCAGGCGTGTACCCGGCGACGTGACCGGGGGTGATGTCGACGCCCTCGGCACCCGTTTCCTTGATGAGCGCGAAGGCCTGCGGGACGGTGAGCGTCTTGTCGGCGAGGGCGCGGCCGAGCGAGTAGATCATGAATCCGAGCTTCATGGGATCATCCCTTCCAGGGGGGTAGGCACAGACAGATGGCTGCCGCACAGAGCACGCTCTGCGCGGCAGCCAGGGGGATGACAGCGGCTTACTGGCGGGCCAGCTCGAGCACGCGCGCGGCGTTCTCGCTGATCTTCTGGAACCCGTCCACATACAGCTTCATGAGCTCCATGGTGTTGGGCGGGTAGACACCGCCCAGGTAGGAGTGGGAGGCGATGAACTGGTTGGTCAGGGGGTATTCGTCGCCGTCGTAGGTCACGTCACCGCGCCCAAACGGGCACGTCCACGGGCAGCCCTTGCCATACCCGACGCGGGCCTTGAACACGTCCTGGCCGGGCACGGGCCGGGTCTGCCACTGCCCCATGCCAACGCCTTCCGCCGCCAGGGCCTTCTGCACGGCGCCCTTCCACACTTCCGGCGTCACATCCAGTCCCAGCTCCTCCGGCTTGAACTCCACGACATAGCTGAAGTAGCACGGATTGGCGTAGTCCGGGGTGAAGGGGCCCGCCATGCCCGGGATCTGCTCGAGCTCCCGGGTCAGATAGGCGGCGAATTCGCGGCGTTTGGCGTTGTTCTCGTCGAGGTGCACGAGCTGGCTCAAGATGAAAGCGTTGACGAACTCATGGGGGCGGTACATCCAGCCGAGGCCATAGGCATTGTACTCGCGCTGGCGATCCGCGAGCACGACTTCGCCGAACTCGCGCAGCTTGGCGGCGTGGGCCAGGTACTCCTCGTTGTTGGTCGTCCACAGGCCGCCCTCGCCACCCGACAGGTTCTTGGAGCGGTTGCAGCTAAAGCAGCCGATGTCGCCCAGCGCCCCCGTCTTCACTCCGCGATAGGTCGCCCCATGGGCCTGGCAGGCGTCCTCGATCACGACGAGGCTGTGCTTGCGGGCGATCGCGTTGATCGGCGCGAAGAACTCCAACGCCTCCACGATCGGCATGTGCAGCACCTCGGCGATGGTCTTGCCTTTGTAGTGCACCTCGAGCGTCTCGCGGTTGTAC
>CAZIWQ010000664.1:0-236 GCA_964542355.1 uncultured Armatimonadia bacterium | reverse complement strand
GCGTCCAGGTCCGCCATGCGGCCGAAGAGGTGGACCGGCAGGATCGCGCGGGTGTGGTCCGTGATCCTCGCCTCGATGAGGGACGGCTCCATCGTGTACGTCTTCGGGTCGATGTCCACGAAGATCGGAATCGCGTTGTGGTGCAGGATCGAGGCCGCCGTCGACCAGTAGGTGAAGGCGCTGGTGATGACCTCGTCGCCCGGCCCGATCTGGGCCGCCGCCACCGCCATGTGGAT
>CAZIWQ010000663.1:3065-4644 GCA_964542355.1 uncultured Armatimonadia bacterium | reverse complement strand
GCACTTCCTCCAACGGCTGGGCACTCCATGCGGCTGACAGTGAACCGATCTTCATCGTGGGGTTCCTCCCTGTTGGTATCGATGGGCCGTGACCCGTCTCGGGGTTCGGCCGCTGGGCTAGCTGATCCGCGGGACCTTCTCCCATTTCTTGCTGGCATCCGCCGTTGCGCAGGCCTCCAGCACCGCCTGCGTCTTGCAGCCGTCGAGGAAGCTCGGCCAGGTCTGCTGGCCCTCCGCGAGCGCGTTCATCAGGTCGGCCACGGTGTTGATGAAGGTGTGCTCGTAGCCGATGATGTGGGCGACCGGCCAGTAGCGCGGACCACCGAAGGGGTGGGACATGTACGGGTGGCAATCCGCGGTGGCCTGGATGACGCGGAAGCCCAGCCGGTCGTCCGGGTCACCCACGTTGTAGTAGAGCAGCTCGTTCATGCGCTCGAGGTTGAACACGAGCGTGCCCTTGGAGCCGTTGACCTCGAACCAGTTGTAGTTCTTGCGGCCCGCCGCGAACCGCGTCGCCTCGAATGTCCCCAGCGCGCCGTTGGCGAACTTGGCGAGGGTAATGACCCCGTCATCAACATCGACGGTTCCCATCGGGGCCCCCGCGGCGGCCGTGCCGCCCAGACCCGTATCGACGCTCTCCAGCTTCGGGCGCTTCTTGATGAAGGTCTTCATCGCGCAGGCGACTTCGCTGATATCCCCGAGCAGCCACAGTGCCATGTCGATGCTGTGGGCCATCAGGTCGCCCAGTGAGCCGGACCCGGCGATCTTCTTTTGCACGCGCCACATCATCGGACACTCGGGGGACATCAGCCAGTCCTGCAGGTACAGCGCCCGCCAGTGGTAGATCTCTCCCAGGTCCCCGTTCTCGATCATGCGCTTGGCCAGGCTGCAGGCGGGCGCCCGCCGGTAGTTGTGGCACAGCATGTTGATGACGCCGGCCTCCTGCACTGCCTTCAGCGCCTTGCGGGCGTCGGCGAGGTTCGTTGCCAGCGGCTTCTCGCAGAAGATGTGCTTGCCGGCCTTGGCGGCGGCCTGGATCATCTCAACGTGTTGGTTGTTCGGCGTGGTGATGTCGACCAGGTCGATGTCATCGCGTGCCAGCAGGCGACTGAACTTCGTCTCCGTCTCCTCCCACTGGAACTGGCGCGCGAACGCCTCGAGCTTGTCCTGCGTCCTCCCGCACAGCACTCTCATTACGGGCTTGGCCTTGACCTCAGGAAAGTAGAATGGCACCTGCCGGTAGGCGTTGCTGTGTGCACGCCCCATGAAGTTGTAGCCGACGAGACCAACGCGGACCTCGTTCATCCCTGTGTCCCTCCCATTGACAGATAGTCTGCAGGCCTGCAAGCCCACCCGGTAGGTTCCCTGCGAGGGCGCGGGGACACTGCCTGCTCTCCCCGATGCAGGACGGGTGCCCGTCATCACGGGGGGCACTTCCGGGCGGGTCGCCAGTGCGGTGGGAGTGTACTATTCGCCGGGCCTCCGGGGATTCCTGCAGCGTACCTGCGTGGCGTGCAGCCTGCGGGAGACAGGCGTTGTGCGGCGCTCCTACCACGGCGAGGTACGGCGCGGAAACGGC
>CAZIWQ010000663.1:0-2965 GCA_964542355.1 uncultured Armatimonadia bacterium | reverse complement strand
GACGGCGACGGCGACGGCAAACGGCTCGCGCTCGGGGGAGCGCTCCTACCACGGCGGGGCACGGCGCGGGAACGGCGACGGCGACGGCGACGGCAAACGGCTCGCGCTCGGGGGAGCGCTCCTACCACGGCAGGGCCCGCGCCGTTCCCACACTCCGCACCCCGGCCGTTGACCTGGCTGTTGACGGCGCACCTGCCGCCCGCGTATACTGAGTAGATGTACTTATAGGTTTTGCGGCCAGACCTACCCATACCCTGACAACTGGCTCCAGCACCATTCACAGACAGGAGGCTGACGCTATGCGCCACGCCTGCTTTGCAGCAATGCTCGCAGTCTTCCTCCCCCTCATGGCCTTCGTGGCCCCCGCCTGCGCGGAGGGTGGCGGGGAGGCGGTCGCCCCGCCGATGCTGTTTGCCGTGCCCCGCCTCGAACTCGCCGGTGAGAGCCGCGACCTGCTCGACGGGATCGACCTCGGCTTTGCCGTCCCGCTGTCCCCCCGCACGAGCATCACCGGCAACTACGTGTGGGACGCCAATGGTGACGACGACATCACCGCCACGTACAACTTCCATCTACGCTCACACAGCACTGCCAGTGCGCGCTTCTCCGCGGGGATCATCCAGGATGAGCCTGGGCTGCGGCTGAGCGCGCATCGTCCGAGCGAGCGCTACGGGACCGGCGCCTTCGTCGGGACCGTCGGGGGCGATGTGCAGGCCGGGGTGTTTGTCAGCACCCCGCTGCGGTGGGGCGTGAAGCTCCATCGTTCGGCGGTGCGCGCCGCCGGCGAGCAAGCCGGCGAGAACGTCGGTGACCTGGGAGCTATCGCGACGCTGGGTCTGACCGTCGGCCAGGGCAAGAAAGCGGAGCTGGCGACCGGTGCGGCGTGGTGGGCTCGTCCGGCGAGCGAGACGCCCATTGCGGCGGCCCCGCTCAGCGCGGCGCGGGCACGGCCCACCGCCGCGACGGTGTCCGAGTTTGCGCCTCCTGCGCGCCAGGCCTGGAGCTTCCAGACACGTGGTGCGGCAGGTGGCGGCGTGGCGACCAGTGGGGACCGCGCCTATGTCGGCGGCCGGGAGGGCGTGGTGTACGCGGTTCGACTGGCGGACGGCAGCCCGCTGTGGACGGCCGCGGTGGGCTCCGAGGTGACTGCCGCACTGGCGGGCAGCGGCGACCGGGTGTACGTGAGCACGCGCGCCGGCCACCTGATCGCGCTGAGGCCGCCCCTGCTTGCCGACGGGATCGTCGGGCTCGAGGACTGGCGCTTCGGTGCCGGGGCGCCGATCAGCATGGCAGCGCTGGAGACCCCCGGCGGGCTCGTCGTCGTCGGCGCCGAGGACGGCCGGCTCTGTGCCGTGGACCACGCAGGCCGCCAGATGTGGAGCTTCGAGACGCGAGGGCCGATCATCGCCTCCGCCGCGCTCTCGGTCAAGCCCTTCGCCCTCCCCGGGGCGACGCAGGAGCGAGGACGCCCGGCCTACCTGGTGTACCTCGCCAGCACCGACGGCGTCGTCTATGCGTTGCGCGAGCGGGACGGCAAGCCGGCATGGACCTTTGCGACCGGGGCGCCGCTGAGGGCTGCGCCGGTTGCGCTCGACACCATGGTTGTGGCCGTCAACGAGCGGGGCGATGTGTACGCCGTCGACGCCGCCGACGGCCACATGCTGTGGCGGCAGACGTTGGGGGACACCTGCCGCACCGCGCCGGCGGTCGCCGACGGGCGGGCGTACTTCGCCTGCACCGACGGCACCATCTCCGCGCTCAGTCTCACCGATGGCAGGACGCTGTGGACCGCCGAGGTGTTTGGGCAGTTGGTCGCCCCGCCCCTCACCCCGCGCAGTCCATACCTGCTGATCGCCACCGGTCCCGGCATGCTGTATGCCCTGCGACGCGGTGACGGGCGCATCCTGTGGGCCGAGAACGTCGGCGAGACGATCACCACCGGCACGGCCCTGGGGGGGCACACTCTGGTGTTCGGGAGTGACGCGGGGCGTGTCCATGCGTACGTCCCGGGAGGGACGTGGCATGTTGACCCGCCGCCCGTGACGGTCACGGCGCGCCGCGATGGCGGCGCGCGGGCCTCCGCCCCCGCCCGCGAACAGCCCTCCCCGGCGCCCGGTCAGGCGCTGAAGGCCAAGGTGCCAACGGCTGCCGCGGCAAGTGGTAGCTTTCCCAGCCCCACGACTGCACCCGCGGAGCTCCCGACCACGGCCACACCGCAGCGGGTCGCGATGGCCCTGTTGACGGCACCGAATGACCCGCGCCAGCCGGCAATCCAGCTCGTCGATCACACCAGCATCACGGTTTGTGGCCGCGTACCACCGGACGCGGCGCGGCTGACCATCAATGACGAGCCGGTGACGGCACACGGGGGGCAGTTCTCGCAGCAGTTGACCTTCGACGGCCCCGGCGCCTACCCGGTAACCATCCGCTACGTGGATGCTGCCGGCAAGATCCGGACGGACCATCGGATCGTCGTGGTGAGCCGTGACGAACAGCCCACCTCGGCCGCCGCGGTGTTCGTGTCGCCGGAGGGAGGCACCCCCGGCAACCGTGTGAGCTTCACCTTGCTCTCGGTGCTCGATGGCCGCGAGCCCTGCGTGAACGTCCTGGAGATCCGTGATGTGAAGGGGAAGGCGATCCGGGCGTGGGCGGACGTCAGCGGGTCGTCGCCGACGTTCGAGTGGGATGGCCAGGACCAGTGGGGCAAGTCGGCGCCCGACGGGCAATACGTGGCTGTCTACACTGTCCGCGACATGGAAGGGCATAGCCGGAGCCTGTACCAACCGGTGATTGTGGATGCCGCCGGGATGTAGCACCCCTAAGCTCCGTCGAGGCCTTTGTCATTGCCCACCAGCCGACGTTGGCGTCTGCCGTACCGGCCTCACCCCCGGCCCCGGCAACGATGCGGATCGCGGGGCCGCCACCGACGCGCCCTCACCCCGGCCCTCGCGCGGAGGGTGAGGGG
>CAZIWQ010000662.1:1013-4644 GCA_964542355.1 uncultured Armatimonadia bacterium | reverse complement strand
CCGACCTGAGGCTGTCGCGGCCGTTCCCCCTCTCCCTCCGGGAGACGGTTGGGGTGAGGGCAGTCGTTGCCATCCCCGCGATCTTCATCGTTCCTGGGGGCCGGGGGGTGAGGCCGCCGCGGCGACCGCGGCAGGCTGTGAATGGGAGCATCGGTCAATGTCCTATCTGTACCTCTTGTCTACCGACGACGAAGACGAGGAGCTGGCGCAGGCGGAGCTGTGGGCGATGACCGGGTGCGAGGCGCAGGGCCGCAGTGCCCGCTCCCCGCTCGCGTGCGACATCTCCCGCTCCGCCTACGTGGGGGTGTGCGCACAGTCGCTGGCGCAGGCGCCCGACCTCGACGGCCTGTGCGAGGCCGTGCGTAGCCGCGAGCTGATCGCCGAGGGGTTCGCGATCGATGTTCGCAAGCTAGCGCCGCGGGTGGCTCTCGCGTCCCCCACGATCGCCTGCCGGCTCGCCGACGCCACCGCGGCAAGCCCCAATCTGCGGCACCCGCGCGCCCGGTACCTGGTGCTGTGCCGGGACGGGGATTGGGAGCTGCTCAGCGTCGTGTCACGTACGCGGCGGGGCTACCTGGACGAGCGCAGCCGCCCGCACAACTTCTCCCAGGCGCTGACTGCGCGCCACGCACGGGCGCTGGTGAACATGGCGGCTGCTCCCGGTGACTGGCTGCTCGACCCGTGCTGCGGCGTGGGTACGTGCGTGCTGGAGGCGGAGGCGATGGGGGTGCACACGGTGGGATGTGACCGGAGCGTGCCGGGCGCGTTCGCCGCCGCCGCCAATGTCCGGCACATGGGGTACCCGTGCCGCCTGGCGGTGGCGGATGCCCGCGAGGTGCGCGGGGCGTTCGATGCCATCGTCATCGATTTCCCCTACGGGCACACCAGTCACGTGGTGGACGGGCTGTACGAGGAAATCCTGAACAATCTTGCGTTACGGGCGTTCAGACTAGGGGTCGTGATGGGCCGCCCGACGGAGGCGGTGTTCGCCGCGGCCGGGCTGGAGGTGCTGCGGTGTGCGCGCGTGCGGGCGCGCCGGCTGGTGCGGCACTTCTACCTGCTGCGCGGCCGGCGTCGCCCGGCCGATGCGACGCTGCTGTCGCGTCACTCGCCTGTCGCAGATCCTCCGCCAGCAGACCGCGCGGCGGTCTGGGCTCAGGATGACAGCCGCGCGCGGGGAGGCGCACAAGGCAGCAGTGTCGACGCGACCCTCCCACACGAGCGCAGGAAGTGAGGTGCCACCGGCGCCATGCCAGCGAGAGAGATGATGGGTGACGGGCACAGCCATGACCGGGGAGACGTCGCCAGGCACCGTGAGGGGCGGCCCGGGAGTGTTGCGCAGGCGCTGGCCCACGGCGTCCTGGTGGTGGCACTGGTGCTGGCTATCGGCTCGCCCGCGGCCGCCAAGAACCTGGTGCTGAACGGCGATTTCGAGGCCGTGGATGGGACGGGGATGCCGGAGAACTGGGCGGCACGCGCGTGGTCGGTCAAACCGGAGGCGAGTGCCACCACGCGGCCGTGGGGTGTCGTGGGGCCGCGCTGCCTGGAGATCAACCTCAAGGCGGGGAAGGCGGCCTACGGCTGCTTCTCGCGCGCCATCGATGTCTCGGCGCTCACCGGCGACCGACTGCTGTTCTCGTGCCGCTATCGGACGGTCGGGTCGCCGAACGTGCAGGCGATGGTGGTTTCGTTCAAGGATGACTTCATGCAGGCCCAGTGGGAGACGCGGCCGCTGGCGTCAGAGGCGCGTGCGCTGATCCCGGCGGCGCGGTGGGAGACGGCGGCCTGGTACGCCGAGAGACTGCCCGGTGCGCGCCAGGTTGTCGTGGTGTTCCAGATCCACAGCCCCGGGACGCTGCTGGTCGACGGCATCGTGGTGCGGTCGAGCCCGGACGAGGTCGAGTGCCAGGAGCTGGAAGTGGGTCGCGTCACGGCGCCGGGGGGGCAGCGCCAGGCACACCTGCGCCTGCTGAGCCGGGCGCCCGGGGTGCTCAAAGCGACCCTCGCCCTGACGACGCTCCGTGAGCGCCGTCTGGTGGGGCGGACCCTGACGAGCGTGACGCTCGAGAGCGGGAAGGCGCAGGAGGTCGCCGTGCGCTATCCCTTCGCCGCGGCCGAGGCCCACCAGGCCGAGCTGGCCCTGACCGACCCGCGCGGTGACGACATGCTGTGGTTCCGCCGCCTCGAGGTACCCGGGCTGATCGACGCCCACATCGAGGTACCGGCCTTCCGCGGCACGATCGAGACCACCGAGCAGACGCCCGAGCTCGTCGTCGCGGGGCGAGTGTTTGCCGCCCCCGACATCCTGGCGCAGGTCAAGCTCTCCGCCCGCCTGCTCGGGACGGGTGCGGAGGCGACGGAGACGAAGGGGATCACGCGTCTGGCCGATGGGTCGTTCCGGCTCGTCTTGCCCACTGAGGGAATGCTCATCGGCGACCACCAGGTCCGCATCGAGGCCGCCGCCGCCGGCGGGGGGCGGGTGGCGGCGACAGTGTTGGCGGTCCGCCGCGTGCGGCCGACCCCCAACGGGGTCAGCTATGATGCCAGCCACCGGCTGTTGGTTGGCGGGAAGCAGCTCTTCCCGGTGGGGATCTACTACACCATGAGCCCGCAGGACCTCGAGGCGGCTAAGGCGGCGGGGTTCAATCTGGTGATGGTGCCGTCGCCCAAGGCCAGCTACGTGTTGGCGGAGAGTGCGGCGGCCAAGGACATGGGGATGGTCATCGCCTCGCCCAGCACGCAGCGGGACTTCTGGCAGATGCGGCAGGAGAAGTTCGGCACCCACCCGGCTCTGATCGGGTGGGAGGTGCTCCAGCGCCCCGATGCCAAGCTGATCCATCCGGACATGATGCTGGCGCTCTACCAGATCATGCAGGAGGTCTCGCCCACGCACCCGGTGGCCACCACCCTGTGCTTTGGTGACACGATGGCCGACTACGCCCGGGCCACTGATGTCATCATCCCGTGGGAGCTACCCCTCCCCCAGCTTCCGCTGTCCCATCTGGGTACGGTCATCGACCGGGCCCGTGACGCAACCAGTGGCCGCAAGCCGATCTGGGCCATGATTCAGGCTACCGGGAATGCCTGGGCCACTGACCGGACGCTGGATGAGAAGACCGAGGGGCGGCTGCCCACCCCCCGCGAGGTCCGGGCCCTGGCATATCTCGCGCTCGTGCACGGCGCCGACGGCCTGCTCTACTACGCCTACACCCTGATCCAGAGCGACAAGGAGCGCAACTTCCGCCTGCGGGAGGACGCCCCGGACCTGTGGGCGGCCATCAGCAGCCTCAACGGAGAGATCGCCGCGTTGGCCCCCGTGCTCGGGGGACGGTCGACCCGTGTCATGCTGCCCCCGGCCGCCGACGGCCTCGTGCACATGACACGCTGGGTCCAGGGCGATCAGGCCTACGTGATTGCCGTCAACACCGCCGATGCGCCGACCATCACCACGTTCTCGCTCCCTGGCTGCGCGGCCACTCAGTTGGATGTGATGTTCGAGAAGCGGGCGCTGACCAGTGCACGGCCGGGGCAGTTCGGCGACTCGTTTGAGCCATACGGAGTACATGTATATTCCATGAAACATACGAAAATATGATTTTCTGATGCATTCAAGGCACACTTGACTTTGCGC
>CAZIWQ010000662.1:0-1003 GCA_964542355.1 uncultured Armatimonadia bacterium | reverse complement strand
AGCCGTGTAGGCCGATTGGCCGCATCCACGAGACCGCGTCGCGACCCGGTTCCTCGCCCCCCCCGCGCAGCCGCCTGATGCCGCTGACTGGCTCAGAGCAGGGCATGCCGCCGGGCAGCGCCGGGTCTGTGGCGAGATTTCCAGCCTATCGTAGGGGGTCTTCGCATGTCTGAAGAGCAGAAGCAGACCGCTCGCGAGAACGAAGCCGGGGACGAGAGCAAGCCGGGGGCGGCGAGTGCGGCGAAGCCGGACATCGCGGACGAAGATGAGTTGGATATCGAGATCCAGCGCGTCGCACCGAAGAAGTCCGGTGGTTGCGGGCCCGTCGGCTGGGTGATGTTCGTCGTCCTGCTGGCCCTCGTGTTCATCATCATCGGCGTGGTGGTGAAGCGGCAGCAGGCGGCGGTGGCCGAAAAGGAGCGCCAGCAGCGCGAAGCCACGTATTCGGCGACCGAGACCACGATCGGCGACAACATGCGCCGGGCTGCCGAGGCCGCGGCCAAGGGCGACATCGACGAGGCCCTGACCGAACTGACGTCGGCGGACAAGAAGTGGGGCGAACTCGGTGCCTCCGCCAACTACTCCAAGGACACCGACAAGGCGGCATACGCAACCGACAAGAAGGGCAAGCTGAGCAAAGTCCTGCAGGCACTTGAGGCCGACCGCAAGGCGGCGGCGGAGCTCGATGCGCAGGCCCAGGAGCTGCAGAAGAAGCGCGACGAGCTCAATGCCAAGGTGTGCCAGGCCATCCAGGGGCTGGTCGGTTCCGAGCCCAACAAGGGCAGTGGGGGCCAACCAGCCACGACCGATCAGCCGGCGGGGAACGCTGAGCCCGCGGCGGCCGGCCAGCCCGCCGCCGCCGGCGAGCCGCAGGCCCAGCCGCAGCAGCCCGCACCCGCGGCCGAGCCGGCAGCCGCCCAGGCTCCCGCTCCCGCTCCCGCGGCACCCACGCCGGCGCCCGCACCGGCAGCACCGTAGCCGGCACTGGTGGTGTCGCGGCCGG
>CAZIWQ010000661.1:1912-4655 GCA_964542355.1 uncultured Armatimonadia bacterium | reverse complement strand
CGGGGGCTGGGAGGCGGCTACGCCGCCATTCGTCCTTCGGACGACGGCAGGCCCCTCCACGTCTCCTGCAGGGAGCCAATGCGGACCGGCCGGATAGCCCTGTAGTCCAACTACCCCAGCCCGGAAGGCTGCTGCGTGTGCGGCACCGCCGGCAGAAGCCGGTGGATTCCGGCCGCGAATCCCCACAAGAGCCCCGGAAGGGGCGGCAGATGCCCGGTCCCCCGGTGGCGGACGTTGATTGACATAGGTAGGCCCTCGCGAGCTGTCCCTGTCACACCACCGTGCGTACGGGTCGCGTACACGGCGGTTCGGCTGGTTGTGGCTTCGCCATTTCGGATAGGAAGGGCACTCCCAGCGACCGGAAGTAGTCGTTGGTTAGTGCCATCTGGATCGGGCGGCATCTGCTTATGCACCAAGGTCCCTTTGACGAGCCTGCTAACGGTCGGGCCTCGTCTGGGTCGAGCCCCAGGCGCACCAACTCGTGGAAGCGTTGTCTCCCTGTCTGCCATTGGCGCCACAGGTAGGCCCGTAGCCGTCGGCGGATCCAGCCATCCAGCTCCGCGAAGTCCGATCTCACTTCGCAGAAGCCGAAGTAGCCGATCCAGCCCCGCAGGTACAGACGGAGCTCATCCACCACGTCCCGAATGCTGCGGCCTTGGGTCGGGCGCGTCATGGCCCTGATCTTGTGCTTGAATTGCTCGATTGGCTTGGGAGCAATCCGCCTTCGCGGAGTGGGTCCGTTCGTGAAGCTGAAACCCAGGAACTTGCGCTCAGACGGTCTGTCGACCGCACTCTTGGTTTCGTTCACTCGCAGCTTGAGCTTGCTGGCAATGAACCGTTTCAGACTGTCCATTACCCGCTCCCCGGCTCGTTGGCTGCCAACGTAGATGTTGCAGTCGTCGGCGTAGCGCACGAACCGGTGTCCCCTTCGCTCCAACTCCACATCGAGCTCGTCGAGCACAACGTTGGACAGGAACGGCGACAGCGGGCCGCCCTGGGGGGTGCCCTCAATCGTTGGCCGGACCAGGCCGTGTTCCAGCACTCCGGCCGTCAGGAAGGCGCGGATCACGCGTAGGAGGCGCTTGTCATCGATCCGCTTGGCGAGCGCGGCCATCAGCCGGTCGTGGTTCACCCGGTCAAAGAACTTCTCCAGGTCCATGTCCACGACCCAGCCGTAGCCCTCGACGATGTAGCCTTGTGCTCGGGCGATTGCCTGATGCTGCGAGCGACCCGGCCGGAACCCGTAGCTGTGGTCAGAGAACGTCGGGTCCCATTCCGGCTGCAGCACTTGCAGGATCGCCTGCTGGACCAATCGGTCCAACACCGTCGGTATCCCCAATTTCCGTGTCCCGCCCCCGGCTTTGTCGATCTCCTTGGGCCTTACCGGACACGGCTGGTACGTCCCGCTCAACAACTGCCCCCGGATGCGTGGCCAATGCGCTCTCAGATATCTGGGAAGCTCAGCCAGCGCCATCCCATCCACTCCGCCGCTGCCCTTCTTCGACAGCACGTGCTTCAATGCCGCCTTCATGTTCGCCACCGCACACACCGCTTCCATCGTCATCCGCTGACGAGCCTGGCTTTCGAACTCACGTCTCGCCCTGCGCGGCTCGGACCCTTCCGACGACTCGCGACGAGCTTCACCCGCCGCTCTCGCGCCAAAGGACTGTTCTGTCTTTGTATCATGTTTCAGCCGACTACCGCTCATGAGAGATGTGCTCTACTCGCCTTTCCATTTACCCGCGCGGTACACGCGGGGACCGTGCAGGCCTTCGGCTGGCGTCTCGCCTACGCGGCGTCAGCCGTTTCGGATTGCTGACGCCTGCCTACTATGCCCTTTGCTGACTGCTGCGCCGCGTTGGCGGACCTCTCACGAGATCCCTCAGTCCTTGTCCGCGCACCAATCGCCTTGCGAGCTAACGGTGACTCCTTCCACCCCGCGCGCCCAGGACACGACGCAGCTCTCCCGGAGTAAGCCCTGATGACCTTCATCGCACATCTGTAGGATGTACGCCATCGGGACTTGATGGATCGAGGACTTTGCCGCCATTGTTCGGCTTGTAAGCTTTATATCCGACTCATATCCACTTGCTGTTCGTCAGGTCGCGACTTTGCTATGCGCTTCCTTCAGACCCTGCCTCGCGGCAGGCGCCCTTGCACTTCGCTAATCCTTCGCCTCCATCAGGCTGGATAGGGGACTTGCACCCCCAAGTCATCGAGCATGTCCGGCACGCGCTTCTGCCGCCCCTTCCGGGGCTCTAGCGGGCATTGGGGCGCCGGAATCCACCGGCTTCCGCCGGTGGCAAGTAGCGGCCGCCCTCCGGGCTACAACGACCCCACCCGCGGGCTCTGCACCGACCGATCTGTGCAACGGGCCGGACCCATGACATCATCCTTAACGGGCACGAGTGCAACCGTAGTCTGGCCGCGCGTCGTGTGCAATCGCATGCCACGGGCACTGGCAGCATGTACGGTTGTACTACTGCGGGACCCGCGTTGGGGTCAGTCTGCCCTTCATTGCGTGGCTGGCGGCCCCTCCGCGAACGCGACGTTCACCTGCCGCAGGGCCTGCTGCAACTCGCCAATGGGCACCTCGCGCGGCTGGCAGGACTTCTGCACCGCCAGGGCCGCGGCGAGCCCGGCGGCCTCGCCCGTCACCCACCACAACTGGATCTAGCGCATCGCCTCGAGCGCCACGTCATCCGTGGAGACACAACGGCCGCACGTCAGGAGGCCGTCGAGG
>CAZIWQ010000661.1:0-1870 GCA_964542355.1 uncultured Armatimonadia bacterium | reverse complement strand
ACCAGGCAGCCGTAGGGAATGTCGTAGACCGGGCCCAGGCGGCGGAAGTCGTTCCCGCGACCGATGGCCTCCTCGTGCCGGTAGTCGAACTGGTGCACCTCGTCCGCGGTCAGGCGGAAGGTACCCGTCAACCGGCGCGTGCGCCGCACCCCCAGTTGGCTGACAGTATCCACCAGCCACACCCGCTCGAAGCCCGGCATCTCGGCGCGCAGAATCTCCACCGCCTCGTGGATCTTGAGCCGGCCGTCGATCTCGACGTGTGATAGCACGCGGAAGTCCAGGCCGTCTCCGACAATGTGGATGTTGTTGCCCCAGGCCACATCCGGCTGGGTCGGGTGGGGGGCGATGTAGAAGACGCTCGGCCACTCGATGGTGGCCTGCAGGCGTGGCCAGAACTCGCCATGCCACTTGGGCCGGGCGGCGATGTCGCCCTGCCACTTCGCCATGTCGATCCCCGCCAGCCGGAAGGGGAGGCCGATGCCCTGGTTGGAGTGTTCGAACGGCGCCCCGGCCCAGGCGAACACATCCCCATCGCCGGTGGCGTCGACGATGATCTTGCCCAGTGCCGCGGCGGAGCCGGACTTGCTCTCGAAGATCACCCCGGCCACGCGCCCGGCCTCGACCACCGCGTCGGCCAGCCAGCAATGGTGCAAGACCTCGACCCCGGCGTCACGGCACTGCTTGATACTGAGCCACTTGAGCATCTCCGGGTCGAAGGAGGAGGAGTCCCCCTCCCGGTCGCGCATGACAGCGCCGCGACACGCCAGGAGGTCGGTGCGCGTCTCGAGACCGATGCCCCCGATCACCTGCCGCCCATGGTCGACGAAGTGCGGCAGCACCAGCACGAGCCCGCCGGTGGCGAGCCCGCCGAGGTGGTTGTAGCGCTCGATGATAGTGACCTTCGCGCCCTGCCGTGCGGCGGCGAGGGCCGCCGCCGTCCCGCCCGGGCCACCCCCGCACACCAGGACGTCGGTCTCCACGACAACCGGCACTTCGCGCGCGGGGCGCGAGACGGTCTTGACGGAACTTGCGTTCGACACGGTAACACCTCTTGCTGGTTGGTTGGCTACTGCAGCGGCGGCTTGTAGGCCCGGAAGGCCGCCACCGGCACGAGACCATCGCCCATCGGGATGATCTCGAGCGTGTGCGGCCCGTTGCTGAGCCCCTGGGCCACTGTGGTCGGGTACTCGCGCGCGCTGTCCGGCGTGGCCGGGGCCTGGTAGATGTCCAGGAACAGCGGCTTCGTCTCCCAGGTGATTGCGTAGCCCGCCGGCAGCGGCTTCTTGGAGTACTGCAGTGCCCACATGATGCGCCAGTCGGCAGGCTCGATGATGACCCGGCCGGAGTTGGAGACGAAGCGCTTGGCGGCGTCGCCCTCCCCGTCCGGGCCGGTGACTGAGCCGCTGAGGGCGAACCTCAGCACCTTCTTCTCCACATCACACTCAGTGATGCTCAGCGTCCACTTCTCGACCACCAACGGTTTGCCGTGCCCGAAGTGGTCGACGGACGGCCACCAGACGTTCGGTGCCGCGGTCGGGTGCGAGTGGTAGTACAGCTCCGGGAACTGGGACGGCGGCTTCCCGTCCACGAGCACCTTCGCGGTCCCGAGCTTGTCGCCCGCGGTGTGCCGCGCAATCACGTCGACGCGGTTGCCCTCAAACGTCAGCTTGAAGGCCCCATCGGCCCGTGGCACGACCTGCGGGTCCGTCACCGGGATGTCCGTGACGAGGTCACGCCACGGGTCCTGCGGGAACTTCGGGTCATAGCGCAGGCTGGGCGCGATCAGCTTGCGGATCAGGAAATGACCCAGCGCGTTCGGGTGCACGCTATCGCTGAGCGTGTCCTTGGGGTACAGGTTGTGCGCCTTGAG
>CAZIWQ010000660.1:0-4660 GCA_964542355.1 uncultured Armatimonadia bacterium | reverse complement strand
TTCTGCGAAGCCGCATTCGCTCCTCAGGATGACGTCGGCCCGGAGGCCCGGTTCGTGCGGACGCCGACGGGCTGGCCACAAGACAGCGGCGTCGGGACGGTCGGCCCACGCGACTGCGGCCCGTCGCTCGCGGCGAACGCTCGTGGTCCGGCCCCGCTCGGCGACCGCAGCGTCGTGGCCTCAAGCCGACTTCTCAGCCGCTCTTCTAGGAGGACAGCACGATGGCAGTTCGGCGTCT
Organism: uncultured Armatimonadia bacterium; assembly: GCA_964542355.1. Taxonomy (GTDB): domain Bacteria; phylum Armatimonadota; class Zipacnadia; order Zipacnadales; family JABUFB01; genus CAZIWQ01. Next base: position 4,422 of record CAZIWQ010000660.1, on the reverse strand, counting down.
CTCGCTCGCGGTGCGCTATCTGGCAGTGGCCGCAGTCGGTCTGCTGCCGGCGGCCACCCTCCAGGCCGCCCAGAAGATCGCCGACATCCAGGTCGCCGGCAACCAGACCGTCAAGGCCGAGGTGATCGTCCAGGTCGTCAGCCCGATCGCGAAGGCGGGCGGCGAGGTCGAGCGCGTGGATGTCCTGCTCCCCCGGATCCGCCAGGAGGTGCTGCGCCTCGGCTACTTCGACGACGTTGGCGTCGCTACGACGAGCACCGCCGCCGGTGTCGTCATCACGATCACGGTCAAGGAGCGACTGCGCGTCTCGAAGGTCGTGTTCGTCGGCAACACCGTCATCGCCAGCGACGAGCTCATGAAGCTGGTGCGGACCCGGCCCGGCCTGCTGCTGGACGGCCGCATCCTCAAGCGCGACGCCGAACGGATCGCAGAGGCCTACCAGGAGCAGGGGGCCTTGGCCGAGGTCGCCGACCCCGCCACCAACGCCCACGGGGAGGTCACCTTCGCAGTGGCGGAGGTGCGCATCGAGGCCATCCGCTTCAGCGGGCTACGGATCGTCACCGAGAAGGAGGCGGCGGAGCTGTTTGCCGTCAAGCCGGGTGAACTCCTCGTCGGCAAGCAGGTCTCCGCCGCGGTGGGACGGCTCCGCGAGGCGGGATGGTTCTCCGCGGTCGACGTCGCCGTTACCGCGGGCAAGAAGGACGGCGGCCGTGATGTGACGCTCGTCGTGACCGTGACGGAGCGCCCCGGCGTGCTCCCCGAGCGGATCGGGGCGCCCGCGGCCGCGGTTGACGCGGCGAAGCTCCGGGCCGACGTGAGCATTGTCAAGCTGGACATCCAGTACCAGGCGGGGGTACAGGTCAACGACACGCTGATCTACCTGGAGCAGGATGTGAGCCGGGCGCTGGCGGAGCGCGAGCAGGCCGCCCGGGCGGCCGGCGCCCCGGCCACGGCGCTGTACGAGTGGGCCCGCATGCTGGCCGCCGTAGACCGCAAGTCCGAAGCGACGACACAGTTCCGCGCGGCCGCCGCCGGTCTCCGCAAGCAACTGGAGCAGGCGCCTGACAACATCGAGCTCTTGCTCAAGCTGGCGGAGTGTCTCGGGGGCTGCGCACAGTACGAGGAGGCGCTCGGGGTCCTCCGCCAGACGGTCAAGCTGGCGCCGGCGCGCTGGGAGCCTCGTGTCCAGTTCGCGCGCATCGCCGGTGAGCAGATCCTGGCCGCATTCGGCAAGGCGATCGCCGCGACGCCCGGGACAACTCGGGCTGTGCTCCGGCAGTCCCCGCCGATGCGGGCGGTCGTCGAGATGATGCCGTGGGAGAACACCCGCAAGGTCATCCTGGCAGCGCTGGATACCTCCGCCGAGCCGACGCCGCTGGTGCTCGTCGGGCGGGAGGCGGCGGCCAATCTCGCCGAGAGTGAGCGTTTGGCGCCGCGCGAGCCGGCGGTCCTGCGGGAGTGCTTCAGCGCCATGCTCGACGGGTTCTTCACTGCACTCCACGTCGTGGGCCAGGATGCCGAGGCATGGCGGGTCATCGACAGCGACACCCGCACCTTCGTCACCCTCGTCGGGACGCTCATCGAGACCGACCCGGGGCTGGCGCTGTGGTCGGCGTTCTTCGAGAGCTTCCAGAGCGTGCTGTCACTGGCGGGCAGGAGCGGCCCGCCGCTGTCCGACGAGCAGGTCACGGTGCAGTTCCAGGCGCTGGCCCGGCGGCTCACCGAGATCGCCGCCAAATGGCCGCGGGCCCTGCGCTCCTCCGGCAGCATGTTGGGGATCCTCCAGTTCCTGGCCAACGAGCAGGACCTGGCCCGGGCGACGTTCGAGCAGGCGATTGCCGAGAACCCCTACGAGCGTCAGAACTACAACGCCCTGCTCGGGCTGGCATACAACGCCGGCGACTGGGCGGCGATGGAGAAGGTCGTGCGGCGGCGCCTTGCTGCCAACCCCGCCGCCGAAGACTATGTCCTGCTCGGCAAGGTGATGGACCGGCAGAACCGGGTCCCTGAGGTGCTGGGGGCGTTCCGGGAGGCCGTTGCGCGGTTCCCCGGCGACGCCCTCGGGTACGTCGCCACCGCGGGATGGCTCGTCCATCTGGGCACCGGTGACACCGAGGCGGAGACGTTGCTGGCGAAGGGGCTGGCCGTTGACCCGAACAACGCCTACGCGCTGGCGGTACGCTGTGCCCTGCGCCTGATCCAGAACAAGCCGCAGGAGGCGGCCGCCGCGCTCACGGCCGCCCTCAAGCTCAAGCCGGATGAAGAGCTGGCGAATGTACTGCGCGAGCGCTACTTTCCACCACCCCCCAACTGATCGATACGGAGCAGGATGCAACAATCGCCTCGCAGAGCCGGCCGCCTCCTCCGCGGCCTGATCGGCTGGCACTTGGTGATGGGTGCCACACACGGGCTGTGCGCTGCAGCCGGCGGCGCGACGGCTGAAGCGGTCGCGGCCTACCGTCATCCGGTGATCGATGCTCCGCGGTGCGGCGCGCCTCCGACGATCGACGGCGTGATTGATGACCCCTGTTGGTCCGCGGCCTATCATACCGATCGGTTCTGGAACACCGCCTCTCGGCGCGCCCCCTGCGAGCGCACCGAGGCCTGGTTCTGCCTCGATCGACACGCCGTCTACGTCGCCGTCCATGCCCACGACAGTCATCCGCACGAGGTCAAATGCCAGGAGACCAAGCGAGGCGGCAACATCTGGAGCGATGACTACATCGAGATCGGGATCGACGCCGATCATGCCGGCGACCGCCTCTTCTGGTTCCAGGTGACGGCCAACGGTACCCAGCATGACGACATCCCGGGCGGGAGTGACGCCAAGATCGAGTGGCGGGGGGACTGGACGGGGGCGTCGCGGCGGGTCCCGGACGGCTGGACGATGGAGGCGCGGATTCCGTTCGCGATCCTGCGCTACCCGGCCGGGCAGTCGGTGTGGGGGCTCAACATTGCCCGCAACTACCCGCGCACCGGGGAGTGGTGGAACTGGCCGCCGCAGCCTGAGTTGTTCAATGGCCACGAGATCGCGGAGATCCGGGGTCTGCAGTTGCCTCGGCTCACGGCCCGGCCGGTCATCATGCCCCACGTCCAGACCGAGTTCGCCGACGGGCACTTCGGCGCGCGCATCGGGGTCGACGCCAAGTACACCCACCCGGGTGGGATGACCGGGGTCGCCGCCTGGAACCCGGATTTCCGTGACATCGAGAACGACGTCGAGAGCATCGACTTTTCCTACACCGAGCGCCAGTACTCCGAACGCCGTCCGTTCTTCGTCGAAGGCTCTGATTTCCTGCCGCCCACCACCATGCTCTATACCCGCCGGATCCCCGAGCTGGACCTCGGCGCCAAGGTGTTCGGCACGCACGGCAGGACGAGTATCGGAGTGCTGGACGCCCGGGCGTTCGGCGAGCGTAACGATGCCGCGGTGCAGGTGCGCCAGCGGATTGCCCGCGATAGCGAGGCTGCCCTCGCCTACGTCGGCACGGAGCAGCGCGGGCTGGCGAACGACACCTACCACGCACGCGCCACCTACAGTGACACGCGCGATGCCGACCGGCAGCTTACGCTCAAGGGCGACGTGTACCAGACACGCACCCGCGGCGGCGAGGGTGGGGGGCTCTGGCGGGTGTATGGCAGCGGGTCACTGGGAGATGGCCGGCCGCGGGGGTGGGCGGAGTACCGGCGCGTGGACCGGACGTTTGTCCCTGCCGACGGGTACGCCCCCGACATCGACCTGGCGGGTGTCTCCGGCGGCCTCACGCTCAGTAGTAGCTTCCTCGGGCGTCGCACGGAGTGCCGCACTCTGGCGCTGACCGGGGGCGACTACGACCGCCTCGACGGCACCCACTATCACACCGACCTCGCTGCGAGCTACGGCGTGGACTACCGTGAGGGGCGTAGCTGGCAGGTGGGATGGAGCCGCTCCGACCGCCTGCTCAGCCGGGACCACACCTGGAGTGCCAGTGTGTCCTGGAACACCAAGACACTCAACCGGAATGGCTCTGCTGACGTGGTCGAGGGCCGCGAGGACGGGGCCCGCTATCGCTACTGGGACGTGTGGCAGGGGCTAAAGCTGCGCGACGGGCTGTTCGTGAACCTCGGCTACGAGGCCCGTACCAGTGACTACGCGGGTCGCGACCGCGACCAGCACCTGTGGCGCACCACGGCTTCGCTCAACTATGACATCGATCGTGAGCGCACCATTGCCGGCCGGCTGCTGACCGGGTCGGAAGGGACGAACCTGTTCCTGAGCTACCGGCAGGAGGTGCGCACGGGCATGGATCTATTTGTGATCCTGGGGGACCCGAACGCCGGGGCAACGGAGGGCCGCATCGCCGTGAAGGCGAAGTGGACGTACCGCTAGGGGTCCGGCCGAAGAGGCCACATCCGGCCGGCCCCCGAGGCGTAGCGGCCGGC
>CAZIWQ010000659.1:3141-4661 GCA_964542355.1 uncultured Armatimonadia bacterium | reverse complement strand
ATGCCCCCGCACTGCCGGGCCGCCAGGGCCAGCCGGCCGCCGACCAGGAGTTCCTCGAGGCCAATATCCTCGCCGCGCAACTGCAGAACATCGAGCTCACCGCCTCGGACGAGGTCGTCAAGCTCGCGCGGACAACCGGCGCCACGGCCGGGGAGGGGCTCGCGGTGGAGTACGAGATCGCCGGCCGCATCGGCATCCAGAGCCGGCGCGATCAGCAGATGTTCCACATTGCCACGCTGGACCTCGCCGCCGGCTTCGACTATGTTGCTGTCCCGCTGCTGACCGACTACGTCTACCAGGCCGTGGAGACGATCAACACCAGCGACTACCCGCTGCTGGCCGGGCCCTACAACGCCTATGTGGGCGGCGCGTTCGCCGGGCGCGGCGACCTGTCACTGGTGGCCCGCGGTCAGGGCATGGCCATCGGCTTCGGCACGGAGACGCAACTGCGGGCGGCGCGCGAGCTGGAGGAGAAGACCACCACGACGCGCGGCGGCAACAAGATCGTGCAGTACACCTATCGCCTGCGCCTGCACAACTACATGAACCGTGCAGTGAAGGTGCAGGTGTGGGACCGGATGCCGCAGCCGCCGGACGGCCAGGTCACCGTGACGTTTGGGAAGACCGAGCGACCGCTGAGCGAGGACGCGCTGTTTGTCGGCCAGCAGAAGGCTCGCGGGCTGCTGCGCTGGGACCTCGAGCTGCCGGCCGGTGCGTCGGGCGCCAAGGCGCTCAGTTTCACCTACCAGTTCCAGCTCGAGTTTGACAAGAACTATGACATCGGTGAGCTGCCGTCCGGGGCAGCCGAAGCGATGCGCAAGGACATCCAGGTGCTCCGGGAGATGCAGGCCGGCGCCGCCATGAAGCACTGACCGGGCGGCCCCCCAACGGCCAGGCTCCACTCCGGAGCGCATGCCTCCCGTCGACTGCCGTTGTGTCCGGCGGAAGCGGCTGTAGCACTGTCTCCGCTTCCGCCGGACAATGCCTCGCCAGCATTCCCCTGATCCCCCCTGGGAGGACCTAACCGCCATGCCGGACATCGCGTCCCTGTTTGCCGATCCGCCGAAGTCGCATCGCGTCCAGCCGTTCTGGTTCCTCAACCGGACGTTCGACGAGCCGGAGCTGCGCCGCCAGATCGCCGCGATGGATGCCCAGGGCGTCGGTGGTGCCCTGCTCCATTGCCGCCACGGGCTCCTGGTCGAGTACCTGTCCGATGAGTGGCTGGACATGATCGGGGTCTGCATCGACGAGCTGCGGCAGCGCGGGATGGAGGCGTGGCTGTACGATGAGGATGACTGGCCCAGCGGGACCGTCGGGGGGCGGCTGACGCGTCCGCACCCCGAGTACCGGATGCGCTACCTGCGGGCGCAGGAGCTCCGGGCCAATGGCGGCGTCACTTTCCAGGCCACGCTGAAGCCGGATGACAACGAGCTGATCTGCATCCAGGCGTGCGCCTGCACAGAGACGCCGGAGGGCCTCGCGCTCACTGGCGAGCCCCGGGACATCACGGATGCCTACGC
>CAZIWQ010000659.1:0-3131 GCA_964542355.1 uncultured Armatimonadia bacterium | reverse complement strand
GCTCCAGTGGGCCGCTCCGCCCGGCAGGTGGCTGGTGTGCGTGTTCTGGGAGTGTCCGGTGGCGGAGAAGGTCACGTGGGATGGTGCCTACTACCTGGACACGATGAACCCGGAGGCTGTCGCGGCGTTCAAGCAGATGGCCTATGAGCCGTACCTGCGCTTCGCGGCCGACTTTGGCACGACGGTGAAGGGCATCTTCACCGACGAGCCGGGGCTGATGATCCACGACGGCTTCATGGGTGTGGAGGCCATGCGCACCAGCGTGGAGGATCCCACGCGCGTGCTTCCCGGAGTCGTCATCGCCTGGACGCGCGACTTCTTCGCGCGCTTCCGGGAGCTGAAGGGCTATGACCTGGAGCCACGGCTGATGGCCCTGCTGTACGATCTGGGCCCGGACACCACTGCGCTGCGCTGCGACTACTACGATGCGGTGACGACCTGGTACATCGAGGCCTACCACGCCGCCCTGAGCGGATGGGCGGCGGAGCACGGGATTGAGTACATCGGGCACACGCTGGAGGACCCGCTATGGGGGGCGGCCCGCTCGCAGGGCAACCAGGTCCGGGTGCTGGAGCAGTTCCATCGCCCCGGCCTCGACTACCTGGGACACGGTGTCGGGACGCGGGAGAATCCCTTCCGCATCCTGGCCGCGAAGTGCGGCTCCTCCGTGGCCCACGTGCAGGGCAAGCCGCGGGTGATGTGCGAGGCCTTCGGTGGCAGCGGACACGGGCACACCCTGGCCGACCGGCGCCTCGACGCGAACTTCATGGCGTGCCTGGGTGTGAACATGTTCGTGCCCCACGCCTTCTACTTCAGCTTCGAGGGGTTCCGCAAGACCGACTGGCCGCCAACCGAGTTCTACCATGCCCCGTTCTGGCCGTGGTACCGCCACTTTGCCGACTACCTGGCGCGGCTGAGCCTGGTGCAGGCGACCGGGCATCACGTCACCGACGCCTGCATCGTGCAGCCGATGAAGACGGTGCAGGTCGACATGTTCCGCGACGGCCAGGCGGTTCGGGCCCCGGCGGCTCAGGAGCTGTTCAACCAGGTGTCCGATCTGATGCTGCGGCTGCACCACGACTATGACTACCTCGACGACAGCCAGCTCGCGCCGAACTGCGGCGCCTCGCCGCGCGCCAGCTCGCGCGGGCCCAGGTGACGGCGGGGGCGGTCACGTTCGCCGAGTCCGAGGAAGCCTACCCGCTGATCGTGCTCCCCGCCTGCCGGGTGATGTCGCTCGCGGCGGCCCGCTTCCTGCAGCGGCTGTTCGAGGGCGGCGGGCGCATCCTGGCGCTGGGGGAGCTCCCCGCGGAGTGCGACAGCGACTGCGGGGACGAGCTGGGGCGCATCATCGAGGAGGTCTTCGGCCCGGCCGGCACCAACGGCGAGCGCCGCCACGAGAGCGCGGCCGGCGGCATCGCCGCCTTCCACCCGCGGCTGGATGACGACCTCCAGCTCTGGCTGCTCCAGAGCGTACCCCAGTTGATCTGTCCGGACGTGATCATCGATGATGCCGACCGCCAGCCGGTGGAGGACATCATCTGCTGTCACCGCACGGACGGCCCGCGGCACTACTACCTACTGGTCAACCGCACCCAGGCGCCGATCCGCGGCACCGTCCGCGTGCAGACGGAGGGGCTGCTCCAGGAGTGGCTGCTGGAGACCGGCCGAGTCAGGAACCTGTTCGGGGTGACGGAGGACGAGGGGAGGCAATGCGTCGAGGTGGAGCTGGAGGCCGCGGCCGCGCGCCTGTTGGTGGTCACCAGTGGGCAGGCCCTGCCGGAGGACCTCACGCCTCCCCCGCCGGCGGAGGTCATCGAGGAGATCGGGCTCGAGCCGCACTGGGAGTTCTCCGTTGGGGACGAGAACGTCCTCATCCTGGACCGCTGGGAGTTCACGGCCCGCGACAGGGCTGCCGGCGAGCGCGCACGGGTCGTTGTCCCCGGACAGGTCAACACCTATCGCACCAGCTTCGAGGTCGTCTCCCTGCCGGAGGTTCTGAACCTGGTGCTGGATGACGTGGCGCAGACCATCCCCTCTCACGTCGGCTTCCTGGGGCGGCGGCGGAGCGTGGAGATCTATGTCAACGGCCGGCAGGTGCCCCCCCTGCAGCCGGCCACGTGGCAGGACCACTACTTCACCCAAGTCGACATTGCGCCCGACCTGATCGCCGGCACCAATACGGTGGAGCTGGCCATGACCAGCCTGCTGGAACCGTTCCCGCAGCTCGACTTCCCGGCATACCTGGTGGGGCGCTTCGCGGTGCTCGACAACGCGCTCGTGGCGCCGCTGGGCCGCGTCCACGGTCCCTTCAGTGAGCAGGGCTATCCGCATTTTGTGGGGATTGCGCGCCACACGCAACACGTCACGATCCCCGAGCGCTATGCGACCCGGCATCGCCTGCTGCTTGACCCCGGCGAGGTGCACGACTGCTGCCGCATCGTTGTCAACGGGGAAGAGGTGGCGGTGCGGCTGTGGCCGGCGTACGAGGTGGACATCGCCGGCGCCGTCCGGGCGGGCGACAATGAGGTGACGGTGGAGGTGGCGAACTCGCTGGCGAACCTGTACGAGAAGGAGTGCCGCACGGCGGGACTGATCGGTCCCGCCTGCATCCGCGTGTGCCGGGCGTGAATGAGGCCCGAAAACCCCTTGACGCCCTCCGGCGCGGAATGGTAACGTCGCTGGCGGGCCGGTACGTGCCGTCCCCGGCCGGATACTGTGACAGAGAGGAGTTCCCCCCATGCCGCATGTGATTGACTGCGACAAGTGCACCTCGTGTGGGTCGTGTGCTGAGGTCTGCCCGGTTGAGGCCATCTCCCAGGGCGAAAACTGCTATGTGGTCGACGCCGACACCTGCACCGACTGCGACCTGTGCACCGGCGAGTGCCCGGTGGACGCGATCTCCGAGGAGTAGTCGCGCCGCGTTCGCCGCCCGGCGTTCACAAGCCATGCGAGCCGCCCACTCATCAGGGGCGGCTCGTGTGATTCCGGGGCGGGGGACACACCGAGGGCACTGCGGAAGCGCGCGCCACCAGGAGGCGCAAGCCGGGGTCTGGGGCCTGTCGCGGAGGTCGCATCGCCCGGAGTGCGGTTCCACCTCTCCCCCCGGGAGAGGTCGCCCGAAGGGCGGG
>CAZIWQ010000658.1:0-4661 GCA_964542355.1 uncultured Armatimonadia bacterium | reverse complement strand
TGTCGCCCGGCTGTTCCTCAGTCAGACACCAGGTGACGTTGGGGGCGCGCACCTCCACCATGCAGATCTCCCAGCGCCCGTTGGCCTGCTTGCTGGAGAAGGCGACGACATTGCCGCCCGGGCTGTAGGCCGGCTCGATGTCGTCCGTCTCCGCGTTGGTGATTGCCTTCTGCTCCGAGCCGTCCGGCCGCATGATCCACAGGTTGTAGTTCGGGGACGCGGGCAGGGCGGCGTCGATCTGACCATTGCTGTCGCTGTCGACGCCGTTGCTGCTGAACACGACGCGGTTGGTGAGCCGGCTCTGCGCCGCAAACACGTCGCGTTCCGTCGGGGAGACCGCGTTGATGGTGATGTCCGTGTCCGGGTCGGGTCCCGAGCCCTGTGCCGTACGCACCCGCCGCGCCAATGGCGGCAGCGAATGGCCGACGAACTGATGGTGGCTCACGCGGCCGAGAGCGTCGTAGTGTGCAGTCGTCGCGCCGCCAATGGGAGGGTTCGGCGCCGCCGAGGCTTGCGCGAGGAAGAGCAGGCCGAGGCACGCGGCCAGCGCAACCAGGACTGGAGGACTTGACAGCGGGGCGGGGCCCTTGAGCAACACGATCACTCCCTTGACGGGTGTTACGATGAAAGCTCCCTGCGGCGCGATGTGTCGCTTCTCGCGGGCCGCCGCGAACCGAGAGTCGCCGCCGCGATGACCACGCCCCTGCGTGTCACGGCGGCCGCGATGGCTGTGCGCGATCTCTCAGCACGGCGCCCATGCAGGCGCGCACCCTCCCCGTCGCCTCACCGCGCGACACGTCACGAGGGTCGGTCTCCGTGCGCCTACCTGGAGACCCGGTCGCCAAGGCCACTTCCGGCCGGGTCTCTGGCGGCGAGATGGCCGTGAGTGGCTGCCGCGGGCCTCTGAGCGTAGCGTCGCGGCCTCAGTACGGCTTCTTGGCCGCTCTGCTAGCGGGCATGCTACGTGACACCCGCGCCCCAACGGGGTCAACTCCACGTAACATTGCGCGGATTATAGCACACGCTCAGAAACGTTGGCAAGCGAACCCCGACCGGGGGGCCGGTGGCCCCCCGGTCGGTGGCGCAAAGCGCACACGGCCTCGATGCGGCGGACGAGCACCCCTCCGCGCAGGGCCTGTCGACACTGTGCGGAGGGCACTCCCGCTTCCCCTGACGAGGCACTATTCCTTGCACAACAACTTCGACCTTCCTTTGATCCCCCGGAAACCGGAGCTCGCTCCACGGACCGCGGAGCGGGCCCGCGCGCGGCGGCTCGCCGGCTGTCGCGCCGTGGTCAGCCCCGGCAGATGATCCTGGTCCCCGGCACGCCGGCGTCAAAGCCATCGCGGATCCAGATATCGACCCCGCAGGCGCAGGCGTACTCGACCGCCTCGCGCTGGATCACCTGCGGGAACGGGTCCCACGTCAGCAGCTCGGCGGCCGCAATCGTCTCGAGCTTGCGGGCGTCGGCGTGGAGGTTGGGGTCACGGTCATAGACACCGTCGACATTGGTCAGCATGACGCAGTCAGGTTGGTGGAGGGCGGCGGCGATGGCGACTGCGGTCAGGTTGGAGCCGCCACGCCCCAGGATCGAGACCTCGTCGCGCTGGGCGGTCTCGCTGAAGTAGTGGCCCTGGAAGCCGGCGACGACCGGGACGATCCCGCGTCGGAGAATCTCCCCCAGGTACTGCGCCTCGACGCGTGCGATCAGCGCGTTCTCGGGCTGGGGGGTCGTCTCGATGCCGGCCTCGCGTCCGGTCAGGGAGTAGGCCGGACACCCCACGGCCTCGAGCGCCATCGCCAGCGAGGCGTTGGCGCGCAGCTCCCCCGACATCAGCAGCCGCGCGTGCTCACGCGGCTCCGGGCTCGCGTCGATGCACGCCGCGAGCTGCTCCAGCTTGTCGGTGGCCCAGTCGAACGCCGAGACCACCACCGCCGGTACCAGCCCCTGCTCGCGCAGCGGCAGGATGAAGTCGCGGCACACCTCGTGCAGCCGGTGCGCCCGGGCCAGGTTGCGCCGCGATGCCAGCAGCCGGTAGAGATCGTTCACGTTGTCCGCGTGTCGGCACTCCTCCAGCAGCCGCTCTTCACCCGGGCCAAACCGGTTCTTGCCCTGCAGGGTTAGCCCGCCGAACTTCAGTACCGGCACGCGCTCAGGCAACGGTCCCATCGTGGTCCCTCCTCGGGATCGGTCGCGGCCGCGCGGCCCGCTCAGGCCCGCACGTAGAGCCTCACCGGCCCGACGAGGCCGGAATCCAGCGACTCATGCATCATCGGCAGCGCCCGCTCGTAGTAGGTGTTGAGCCAGCCGCGCGCCCGCGCCTCCTCAACGACCGCAGGCGCACACACCTGGTTGGCCAGCGTGTTGCTGACCCGGATCAGGAGCTGGTTCTCGTGCTCGTGCAGGAACTGGCTCACCTCGCGCACGTACGGCCGCCACAGGCAGGGTGTCACCGGGGTGCCGTTGAGGATCACCGCGGCGGCATAGCGCACCTCACCCAGGTCGAGGAAGACCTCGTCCGTCAGGTACTCGGCAGCCACGGTGAAAACGAACCGATAGGCCAGCGTGCCGACAAACTGCGACAGCCCGAGCTCGCTCCACAGGCCGAGGTGGGGGGGCAGAACGCGCTCCCCGGGGGCGTGGCGGGTGACGTGCACATCGCCCTCCCGGATCTCGTGCGTGGCCACCACCTCGACGGCCTCGGGGCGGTCGAGGTCGTCGATGACAACGGTCTGCAGCGGCGTGCGGGGGCGGATGATGTGGGCCCGACCGTGCGGCGGCGCGTGGCCCTGCGGCGACAGAACCAGCAGGGCCGACTCCCCGGCCGCCAGTTGCACCTCGACGCGCGTCGCTTCGCTGATCTCCTCGTGTACTGCGAGCAGGTGGCAGCGGCCATCGGCGGCATCCCACTGCTCGAGCAACGACGGCGTCTCGGCGACGACCTCGAGCGCAAAGTGCAGCGGCGTCGCCGCCTCGTTCATCAGGAACGCCACCTGCAGGGGGTCGAGGTCGCGGACCGCGAGGCGCAGCTCGGGCACAATCTGCGCCGGCTGAATACTGTAGCGCCCCGCGCACAGCGCCAGCAGGCGCGCCAGGCGCCCGATCTCGTCCTGGGGGGCCACGAGCACCGCCTGGTCGGCCTGCACCTCGGCGGCGAAGGCCTCCCGGCTGCGCGGGATGGCGAAGCTTGAGGCCAACCCATCCCAGCGCGCGGCCTCGTCGAGCCCGTCGCGCGTGCTCCCCACGTGCCCGGACTCCGTCTCCGCATCCATCGTCACCGCCACCGCGGCGAGCGCGGCCATCGTCTCGGCGAACTCGTCGTCGGCACCGTAATCGCTGCACCCGGCGGGCAGCTCGCCGGCGAACGCGACGCGGCCACCCGACCGGTACAGGTCGAGAAGCTGGCACGCGACCTCGACCGGGAGCAGGGGTGTCTCCGGCACGATGATCGTGCCGTAGAACTGCCCGGGCGTCTCCAGCTCACCGTCGGCGATCCCGGCCGCGGTGATGGCCACGGCGTCGATGAAGTCGAACGGGACTTGCTCCTCCTCGAGGGCCCGCGTGAGCTCCCGGACGGACTCCCACGCGCGGGCGGCCGCCTCGCCGTCGGGCTCCGCCCAACACGCCTCGATGGGATAGTAGACGGCCACGTCGCACAGTGGCATCCCGTCGCGCAGGACGGTGCACAGACGCCCCACATAGTCGGCAAACGCCCCGAAGAGCGGCCACTGCGGGCTGGCCGGGCCAAGGTCGTCCATCGTCCGGTAGAGCCGCCCGCCGCCGGTCGCGTAGGAGTATGACATCATGCCCGCCAGGTTGACACCGCGCAGGCACTGGTAGTCGATGAGCCAGCGCATCTCTTCGTAGGTGAGCCCGAACCCGTAGACCCCGTTGGTCTCGGTCACGACCAACGCCGGCGGCGCCTCGCCGCCGGCGCCGGCGACAGCCGCGTGCGCGCGCTGGTGGGCCGCCGAGGAGGCCAGCCGGGGGAACGCGAAGTTCTCCCGCTCCCAGTGGAGCTGGCGCCAGATGGTATCGACACCCGGTGCGTGGAGTGCGCCCGCGGTCTTGAAGAAGTGCCCGAAGCCGTGCCGCCCGTGGTCCGGGAGGTTGTCCTCCCCGCCGACGTGACCGGTGTGGATCAGCCGATGGGCCTCGCACCAGTCGTTGATCTGGACCCAGTAGGACTCATGGTATCGGTCAGTCCAGTAGTCGCAGAACTCACAGCGGACCTGAGCGATGACCTCCGGGGAATACCAGCCATGCACGGCGTGCTCGAGGGCCTCCGGCGCAAACAGCACCGGGAGCAGGGGGGTGAGGTCGAAGCCGCGGCGCTCCTCAAAGTCCGCCAGTACCCCCGGGGTCCACGGGATCTGCTCGCTGCCGACCCGGCCGGCAACCGCCGGCTCGTCGGTGAAGATGCCCGGAATCACGGTCCCGAAGAACTCGCCGACATGGCGGGCATACTGCTCGTGGGTCACGTCGAGGAAGCGCCGAACGGCCGCGCCGCTGAGCAGGTCGACCCGCCCGGGGAGCGCGACGGGCACGTAGCAGACAAGCTGGGCGGCTCCCGCCGGCACCGTCACCTGTCCGTCGGTGAGCGCCAACACCGCCGGCGCGTCGTCGTCGAAGATCGCGACCGCTGCCGCCGTGCCTGCCG
>CAZIWQ010000657.1:0-4666 GCA_964542355.1 uncultured Armatimonadia bacterium | reverse complement strand
CCGATGCGGGCGAGACGTGGGGGGAGCCGTGCTTCGTGTCACCCGGCGCCTACCCCTGTCTGCTACCGCGAGGCGAGGGCGAGATCATGCTCGCCTACTACACGGATGCGACACACCTGCAGGCGACGTTCTTGCGCCTCATCGACACATGCAAAGGAGTGTACGGATGACACACATGCAGACCGGCAGGATTGTCTTGCTCTTTGCCATCGCTTTGGCGGGCGCGCGCCCGGGCAGCACGGCCCCCGTGGGGCCGCCAGTGAACCTGTTGGCGAACCCCTCGTTCGAGCAGCCGCAGGAGGGTACTGCGGAGTTGGCCGCCGCCTGGGCTCGCTATCAATGCGGCTACACGCGCACGCGCGAGAACAGCTACGCCCCCGATATCTCCGGGCCCTGGAGTTGCCGCCTCAGCGGCACCGGCCAGGCGGATGAGAAGGGCCTCGGCGGCACGAACACGGGCGTGAGTGACGGGCTCCCTGACCACGGCAGCTTCGCCGCGACCAATAGCATCTTCGTCGCCTCCTACACTCAGGGCAGCATCTACGGCGCCTACCTCACCGCGAGGTATGCCGACGGCACGGAGAAGACCTTCAGCTTCACGCTCAGCGACGCGCAGATCAAGGCCAACCTCGGCCGGTGGAAGACCTACCGCCTGGCCTTCACTACCGACCCGCAGAAGAAGCTCAAGTCGATCACCTACTGGTGCCTGGTATGGGCGAAGGGCGAGCAGAAGTTCATCGGCACGGTCTACTTCGACGAGGCCGAGCTGCGCCAGGTGGAGACCGGGGGGCAGGCGGGTGCCACGCTCCCTTTTGCCCTCGCCTCGCACACTCCGACGCCTCCCCGCATCGACGGTGTGATGGATGATGAGTGCTGGCAGCACTCGTTTGAGCTCTCACCGTTCCTCCTCAGCGGCGGACTCGAGGCGGCGACGGAACAGACGAAGGCCCGACTCGCCTATGACGAGGGCCACCTCTACCTGTTCCTCGAGTGTTGCGAGAGCGCGCTGAACCCGGTGCTGCAGAAGCGCGCGGCCTTCAAGGCCGAGCATACGGAGCACGACTCGAACGTCTTCGCCGATGACGTGGCGGACCTCTTCCTGCAGCCCGCACCGGAGCAGGATGTCTACTATCAGATCGCGATCAACAGCCGGGGCGCCGTCTACGATGCCCGCTGCCAGGCGGGCGGCGTGTTCGACAAGACCTGGGATTCGGGGACCGAGGCGAAAGCGCAGGTGGGGGAGCGGTCGTGGACGCTTGAGGTGGCGATCCCGCGCGAGCGGCTCGCGGCCGGAAAGCTCGCCACGACCGGCCGCTGGCGCGTGAACCTGTGCCGGACGGAGAAGCCGGCGGGCGAGAACTCCTGCTGGTCGCCCACCGGCGGACCGTTCCACACGCCCGCGCGCTTCGGAGTCGTCGCCTTCGGGCCGCCCGGGATTGGCGGCGGTGCCGTCGAGCTTGGCGTGTTGCGCAAGGGCACGAACCGCCTGCAGGTGACGGTGCACAACGCCACCGCCGAGCCGCATGTCGTGACGGTCACGGCCGGTATTGCCGCGACGAGCGGTGCCGGCGAGTTAGGCCGGTCCGGGGTGCGCCTGGCCCCGGGCAAGCGCGAGACAGTTGCGGTCGAGTACACCGCGCCCTCCGGCGAGGGCGCGCTGACCTATGAGGTGGCCCAGGACGGCCGGTTGCTCCTGGCCTCCCCCGGCTACCCGCTCCAGTCGGACAGCCCCTTCATCGCCTACGTGGACGTGCTGGGCAAGCCCCAGAGCCATGTCGTCAGCGCGTTCAGTGTCGCGCAGGGCGAGCTGCTGGCCCTGCCCCTGGTGCTGCCCGCCGGGTTTGAGCAGGACCAGTTCCGCGAGGCGGCAGTGACGCTCGAGGTCCCGGCGTTCCTCCATCTCGTCAGCCCGCTCAACGGCGCCCGGCGGTGCCCGACGCCGCTGCGCGTGCAGGAAGAGCTGACCGTGCGTGAGGGGCGGCCCTCCCGCCGCATCGTCCTGGACTTCGGACCCGCGAGCGTCACCTTCGCCCGCGACCGCGAGCAGCGCAGGCTTGTCGAGAACCCCCTGCTCTTCCGCGCCGACTATGTCGGCCCGGAAGTCCCGCCCGCTGCCATCGCCTATGACGTGCACCTCAACGGGCAGAGCAAGGTCAGCGGCACCGTCCCGCTGTCGGTGTTGCCGCCACTCGCGCGCAAGTCGCCCCACCGCGTAGTGGTGTGCAACTGGCCCTGCGGCAGCACCTACTACAATGCCTTCTTCGGCCGGTTGAGCACCGCCGAGCGGCAGGCGATCTTCGCCTCGTGGACGCGCTCGGGCTTCAACACCTACAACTACTCACAGAGCCTGGCCGCCTGGTATCGCGAGCGCAAGCTGACGACGGCGGAGGGGCTCCCCGGCACCCTGAAGGACATCTGCGGCAGCATCCCCGAGGTGGCGACCTATCTGCACGACCACCCGCAGTTTTCCGATGCCACCCGCGACGGCAAGCCCCTGACGAACGTGGTCACTCCCGCCCACCTGCTGGAGCCGGATTGCCCGGTGCGGCAGATGATCCGCGGCTTCGTCGGCAAGGCCGCCCGGCAGCACCCGGTGCTGAGCTGGGACTATGAGGTACCGGTCGCCTATCCGGATTCCGCCGGCTTCGGCCCCTCCAACCTCGCCGCCTTCCACAACTTCGCGCACCTCCCGGCGACCGTGGCGCTGACCCCGGAGGTCGTGGTCCGCGACTACCGCCCCCAGTGGATCGACTTCCGCTGCCGCCAGAACGCCGAGATTGTCAGGCTGCTGCAGGAGGGGGTCAAGGCCGCCAACCCCACGTGCATGTTCTTCGTCTACAGCGGCTACCAGGGCGCCCACACCCAGGAGACCTATGGCATCAACTGGGAGTACCTCGCGCCACACATCGACCAGGCATGGTGCGGCTACGGGCGTCCGGTGCTGGAGACGCGGGAGACCCGCCGCGTGCTGCAGGGCAAGCCGCTGGTCGGCGGCGAGCTCGCCTGGATGGGCGACGGCCACCCCTACGACCTGGACGAAACCGAGGTGAATCTGCTCCGCCGGCTGACCGATTGCGCCGGCGGCGTGATGGTCTACTATGACTGGTTCGTCGACGGCCGCTTCTTTGCGGGACTGTCCCGGACGGCCGCCGTCGCTGCCGACTTCGAGGCGTTCTTCCTTGCCGGCCGGCGCGAGGACGCGCTCGCTACCGTCGAGACCGGGGGGGACGCCAACGTTGCTGTCTACACGCTTGGGGCCGAGAGGCTGGTCTTCCTCTTCGGGCCATCGGCAGGGACGCGCGAGTTCCGCATGCAGGTGAAGGACCTGCCCCCCGGGGCAGTCGGCCTCGACTACTGGGAGCGCAAGCCGGTCGTGGTCGCGCCGCTGCTGACCGCTGACGTCCCCGCCCACAGCGTCAAGATCATCCACATCCGACCGACCGCCGGTGCCGCCGATCCGGCGGCGCCCCGCCTGGTGAGCCCGGTAGCGGGTGAGACAGTGTCCGACCGCCGTCCGCTCCTGGTGTGGGATCAGGAGAGCGGGGCCGATTGCCGCTACCGCGTCGAGGTGTCCGCGAGCGACGCCTTCCCCCCGGCAGGTACCTTCGCCGCGACCGACCTCGCCACGAACACGCACGTCATCACGGAGCCGCTGGACGAGGACGGAACCTACTGCTGGCGCGTGCGGGCCGTGGACGCCCTCAGCGGCAAGCTCAGCGCGTGGTCACCGGTCGGGCGCTTCACCCTCGGCCTGTTGGGAGTCACGGTGGAGCCCACCGTCTTCTCGCCGAACGGTGACGGCGCCTACGACACCGTCGCGCTGCACGCCGAGCTGCGGAACGCGGCGCCGTGGACGGTGACGGTTGCCACCCCCGACGGACAGGTGGTCAAGACGTTGTCGGGGACGGGGGCCCGGGCGGCGGCCTCGTGGGACGGGCGCGATGACGCGGGCCAGCCGGCGGCGCCCGGGCGCTACGACCTGCGGCTCGACGTGAAGGGCAAGCGGATCGCCGCGCAGACCGTCGAGCTCAACCCCCGCTTTGGCGTGCCGAATCCCGAGCTGGAGCGTTGGTGCTCCTGGCGCCCACAGGTCCTGGAGGGTGGTACCGCCGAGCAGGACTACCACACCTCCGCCGGCAAGCTGTCCTACTCGCTGATGCTGGCGGGTGACGGCCCGGAGGCCCGGGCCTACTGGGCCAACTATCGCACGGGCACCGAGATCGCGATCACCCCGGGGAAGAGCTATACGTACCGTGCCCTGGTGAAGACCGATCTGGCTGTGGGGGCGCAGGCGACGATCAGCCTGCACTTCTTCACGAAGGAGGATCGCTGGGCCGCGATTCCGGGTCTCGCGGCGGAGTGGGAAGGGGTGGTCGCCGCCTGCACGGGTACACAGGACTGGAAGGAGCTCACCGTGTCGTGCCAGGCTCCGGAGAATGCCGCCAAGGCGGTGCTGTTCTTCTCGCTGAAGGGCAAGGGTCGTGCCTGGATGGGATCGGCGCAGTTCGGGGAGACGCGGCCGTAGGATTCCTAAGCCTCGCCAAGGCCTTTGCTTGTTGGCGCTGGTGGGGGCTGAGCTGGTGTTGGTGTGGGCCGCCGTTGCCCCGGGCTCCGTCCCCCGCCGGTGCTGGCCGTTCGCCGCGCCGTTACGTGCGAAGCACGTCTG
>CAZIWQ010000656.1:0-4667 GCA_964542355.1 uncultured Armatimonadia bacterium | reverse complement strand
CCACACGCCGCCGCCTGGCGGATGCGCTCCGCATCCGGACCCTCCACGTGCGTGATGCGCTTGAGGTGCGGGATGCAATGCG
Organism: uncultured Armatimonadia bacterium; assembly: GCA_964542355.1. Lineage (GTDB taxonomy): Bacteria > Armatimonadota > Zipacnadia > Zipacnadales > JABUFB01 > CAZIWQ01. The sequence continues at coordinate 4,585 of CAZIWQ010000656.1, read as the reverse complement.
GCCCGCAGTTGCAGGGGTAGTCCCACGGGTTGCCATCGAGAATGTCGCCGAGCTCATCCCACATCCGCTGCGTCTCGGCACACAGGGTCACCGGGGTCTCGGGGCTGAGGCGATGGGACTCGGTGATGACATGGCGATAGACCTCGGCTTTGACCTCGAAGGGGAAGGGCTTCTCGCCGTCGAGGTCGCGCCGCCATGCTTCGCCGCGCTGCGCCTCGGCCTCTTCCGCAGCCGCGACGAAGGCGGGATCGAGGTTGTCGCGCCCCATCGTGTCATCCAGCTCGGCCACGGAGTCGACGAACACCATCTCCATGCTCAGGTTGTCAGGCTTCACGCGCGAGTAGAGCAGCTCAAACATCTCGGTCGTCTCTTGGCGCCAGTTGCGAATGGGGATGATCGGCTTGAGCTTGAAGCGCACCGGGTAGCCGGCCGCCTGGCAGCGGGCGGCCGCCTCGATCCGCTCCTCCATCGTCCCGGTCAGGGCCTCATAGCGGCGGCTCGCGGTGTGGGTCGATAGCGTCCACAGCATCATCGTGTGGCCCCTGTGCTCGAGCGGCAGCAGGAAGTCGATGTTGGCGCTCTTGCTGAACAGGATCAGGTAGCGGTCGTCGCGCTGCGCAAACTCATGCACCAGTTGCTCGCAGGCCCCATACTCGGGCTCAATCGCCAGGACATCCTGCTCGACATCATAGCGGAAGGTCTTCTGCCACGGGGTCTCGTCGACGAACTCGTTGACCTTGTCGACGAACTCCTCGACATTGAGGTTGACCACATACACCGAGCCGCGCTGGCAGTACGCACAGCGGTGGACGCACCCCCAGGCGGAGTGGATGTCGTGCAGGCTCCAGCAGACGTGTGCCGGCTCCCACTTGGGGCGAAGCTCGTAGTGGTAGAACGGGGCCGCCCCGAACATCGCGAGGATCCGCGAGCCGGTGAACCACTGTTTGCAGTCCCCGTAGGCGGCGTGGGCGTCGACACACGCCTGGAACAGCGGGCTCTTGGCGATCTCCGCGCGCTGTTCGGGCGTGACCCACTTGAAGGCGCCGAAGACGAAATCGGGGTCGCCGGCCTCGCGGTAGGCGCCCTGGCGGACCTCGCCGATCCACCCGCAGTCGCGGATGGCCTGCGGCAGTTGCTCGACAGTGATGACCTGCACTTCGGAGACGTTGCGTCCCATGCCGGTGACGAGGCGCTCCATGCGCCGGACGCAGCGGTCGTCTTGCAGGGCCCAGTCCATGGCATACAGGTTCTTCGGACGGATGTCATACATCGCTTCTCGCTCTCCATTTCGGGTGGGACGAACGGGCGCATCCCGTAGGGACGACGACCAAACAGGATACGCAGGATGGATAGGATGAACGGCGACAGCACGGGTCTTCTCTCGCTTCGCGGGCTTTGGGTGTTCCCGCCGGCGCCGTGTGCTGTTGCCGTCTGTAGGGCGCGGGCCTGTACCGCGCCGCCGTGGTCCCGCTTGCGGGACCACCCTGAGCCCGCGAAGCGGGAGAAGGGTCGCCGTCTGTAGGGCGGGGTCCCGCAGGGCGGGACCCCGCCGGTGTCTCCGTGCCGAGCCCTGCCGTGGTAGGAGCGCTCCCCCGAGCGCGACCGCGTGGCGGAAGGCAATGGCGACGGCAGACGGCAACAACGACCAACGGCAACGAGCGAGACGCTCGCGGTCCCAGGAACGGCTCGCACCACGAGCATGCCGCCGAGCCACTGCCGTCCGCCGTTCCGCCGTTCCCCATCACCCACCACTCGCCACTCGCCACGGCCGTTCCGCCGTTCCGCCGTTCCCCATCACCCTCGCTTTCAGCGCGCGGCAGTAGTGCACGTAGCTCTCCCACGATACGTCATCCGGCACCAGGTGGTCGAGGTCCGGGATGTAACGACCGGTTGCGACGGCCGGCCAGACGCGGTCCAGCTCCGCATCAATCGCCGCGGGGCCACGCGCCAACGCGCGCTTGTCAACACCGCCCATCAGCGCAAGCTCGGGGAAGCGGGCGCGGTAGTCGTTGACGTCCGTGCCCGCCGCGACCTCCATCGGCCACAGATAGTTGACCCCGGCCTCCATCATCACCGGCACGATGTCATCCGGCTTCCCGTCGGTGTCCACTGACAGGAGCGGGATGCCATGGTTCACGGCGAACGCCTTGATGCGGCGATAGCAGGGGGTCATGAACTCCCGCCAGTGGGCCGGGGAGATGAGGGGGCCCTGTCGCCCGCACATGTCCTCCCAGATGTGGATGATGTCGACCCGCACATGCTTGACCACTTCACGGAACACCGCCAGGTAGACGTCGGTGAGGTGGTCCATGATGTCATGCACCAGCTCGGGGTCATCATAGAAGGCGAGCAGGCACTCCTCATCGCCCAGGAGCCAGCGCACCCCGCCGTAGATGGTGACATCGGGGAAGCTGCCGAGTTGGATCGGGATCTCGGCCTCCATCCAGGCCTGGCCCTGCTCGCGCCAGGGGCCGGCTAGGCGCTCAGGGTGGTGCGGGTCGAAGCGCTCGGCCTTGAACCGCTCCCAGTCGTCACGACCGGCAACCGGGAACTTGATGAACTCCGACATCGTCTCGCCGTGCTTGTAGTAGCGGCGGATGATGCCCCAGGAGTCATTGGCGACGACGAAGTCCTCGTCCTCGGAGAGCACCTGCCGCTCGATGCGGGGGCAGGGGCCGCAGTTGACGGGGACGGTGCCGGGCACCGGGTCGGGTTCCATGAAGCTGCGGTGGTCGGTGACCTCGGCGGGCTTGCCCTCGCCGAGCCACCGCTGCCAGGTGAACTGCCAGGGGCTCCAGTAGAGCCAGTACGGGACGCGGTCTACCGGCTTACCGAGGGCGCAACTGAGGAGGCGCTCGCGATGGGTCATGGGGGGCTCCTTAGCACGCGTGACGAGATCCTTCGTCGCGGCGGCTTCTGCGAAGCCGCCTGCGCTCCTCAGGATGACAGTGGCCGGGGCTTGTCATCCTGAGCGTCCGGCGACTGTCATCCTGAGCCAGGACCGCGTTGCGGTCCGCCAGCGAGGGATCTGCCCTCTGCGAAGCCGCCTGCGCTCACGAGGATGACAGTTGCATCGCGGCACAAGTCGGCGGAGGTTTCGCCGCCGGCGCTTGCTTCCCCTCGCTCCGGGGAGGGAGAAGCGACCGGCCACGGCGAATTGTACTCGACGAAGATCACGACGCGCATGGCCTGTTCGGCCCGAGGAGTGACAATCCCATGAGCGAGCAGCAGACGTCAGACTGGCGCGTTCTCACGATCGTGAGCGACGCATCGATTGCGGCCGTGTGGGCCGCGGTGATCTTGATGGTGCTGGTGCTGGTAAGCTACGCGGCGTTCGTCGCGATGCCGGTAGCCATCCTGGGTATGGTCGCCCCACTCCCGGGGGTCAGCACGGGGGTGATGGCCCTCCTGTACGTCGCGGCCCTTACCCTGGTGAAGCTGATGGCACTGGGCTTCGTGGGCATCGCCTTCGGGCTGTGGATGTGGAAGCAGCGGTTGCTGCGGCGGCTGCTCGCGGCACAGACGTCCGCAGTCGCCGGGTCAGGGGAGTGATGGCCGGTGTCGCTGGATCTCCTGCCCGTGGTGCTCGGGGTGCTGCTGCTAGCGGCCGCCGGGGCCGCGGCTGAGCCGAAGACCTATGCCGACTGGTCGCAGTTCAAGCCTGGCAACTTCGACCCGGCGCATACCGTCACCCTCACGGCCGGCGACATCCGGGTGGTCGTGGGTGATGCGACGCCCCATGGCGGGTGCGACCGTCCGAGCTACGAGGGGCTGCATCATCTCTCCCACCGGTTGCGGGATGCGAATGTCTTCTGCCCGCTGTATGCCGGGATGATCGGTGTGCGGCGCGAGTGCCGCCTGACGCGGCTCGGCGATAATGGTGCGGTGATCGCGATCGGGGAGGGCAAGCACCTGGTGCGCGAGGAGTTCGTGGTCCGACCCCCGCACTACCTCGACTATACCATGCGGGAGACGGCCGGCGCGGCGACAGTGTGGTGGAACAACACCTCATACATGAACGGGCCGGCCGACCCGGGCATCCATGTGCTCACGCCCACGGGCGCCTGGGTGCGGCACTACTCCGAGAGGCACGGCGACCGGGCCTCGGTGGCGCCAGCCACGATGGCCGCGCTGCCCCCGGTGACGAAGACCGAGCAGGTGCTCTACCCTCACGGCAACAGCCTGTTCTGGGAGGGCTTCAGCGACCTGCGCTTCGACCCGAAGTACCCGCTCTTCTACGGGCGCTTCGATGACTTCGTGCTGATCTTCATGGTGGAGCGCAAGTATGGCAATGACCTGATCTCCTACATGTCGCCATCGGGTGGTGGCTTCAGCCAGGAGTTCAACCGTCCCAACCCGGCGTGGGACCATCGGCTGTGGCTGCGCAACCTGACACCTGGTGCGGAGATCGTCATCCGCCAGCGGCTGGTGTACAAGCCGTTCGTGAGCAACGAGGACGTGCTGCGGGAGTACGAGGTCTGGCAGCAGGGGCTGGAGGGCGGCTGAGGGCCCCATCCCCCGGGTCGGCGCCAGCCGCGCCGATCTGGCTGTGGATCCCCGTGAGCTTGTCCCGCAGGTGAACGAG
>CAZIWQ010000655.1:0-4669 GCA_964542355.1 uncultured Armatimonadia bacterium | reverse complement strand
GCTCCTCAGGATGACGGTGACCTTCAGGCGCGGTTCGCACGGGCACCGGCATGGCAACCAAGAACAGCGGCGGCGTCCCGCTCGACACGCCTCCCCGGGCGACGGCCCGCACGCTACCCGGCCGTCCGCAGTCTGCGGACGGCCCGCTCGACCAGCTCGGCGGTGACCCCGGGGAAGCGCAGCGCCCGCAGGTGACGGGCCTCCGCTACGACGGCGGTGGCGAACCCCGCGCGGTCGGCGGCCTTCACCTGGCGCAGCACGGCGGTGAGATCGGCGTTGCTGCCGAACAGCGCCACCTGGGCCCCGAGGGCGACGCGCTCGCGCGCCCCGGCGGCCGGCAGCCGCTCCCGCAGCGCAGGCATTGCCTCGCTGCGCGGCCGGCTCAGCGAAACATAACCAGGCACGAGGACGGCGCGGACGCGGTCGCTTGGCTCGGTCTTCCACAATCCCCTGATCGGCGCCTCGCGGCGCGGGTCGACGATCCGCCCCAGTGTTCTCACCAGGCGCGTGCGGAGCTCCTCGTCCTGCGAGGCGAGATACTGGAGGATGCCGGGGACGGCACCGCCGCCAATGCCGACCAGCGCTTCCTCGGTGCGAGCCTTGCCGGCATCGGTGGGGCGGGGGACACCGGTCATCTTGCCACCCATGAAGCAGACGAGGGGGACGGCCATCGCCGACCCGCGCTCCACGCAGCGGGTGATGGCCTCGCGTCCGGTGCGGGCGTCGGAGCTGCTCAACGCCTTCATTAGCTCGCACGGCTTGACAGGTGCGGCGAGCAGGCCGCCGGGGCACAGAACCACGAGCAGGCCGGCAGCGATCGTGGCACGCATGAGGTGGGTCATCGAGTGGTCTCCTCTTCCGATCACACGGCCGGCTTGTCCTGCCATAGCTCCAGGGGCAGGCCGTCGGGGTCCTCGAAGAAGCAGATCCGGGAGCGAAGCTGGGTATCAAACGGCTCCGTGGTGATCTTGACGCCGGCCGCACGCAGGCGCTCACAGTCGGCGTCCACATCCGTCGAGTGCAGACACAGGTGCTTGTAGCCAACCTGGGCGGCCGGGGGAGCGGCGAACGGCTCGGGCGTCGTGCCCGCGAGCAGCTCGAGGCACACTCCGCCGAGCTCGACGAACACGATGGTGCGACCCCGGTCGGGGAAGTGGTGCTCGGCAACCTTGGAGAAGCCCAGCAGGTTGCAGTAGAACTCGGTGGAGCGTACTGGGTCGCTGACCTCGATTGCCAGGTGGTGCATTCTACTCGGCATGGGGTGACTCCTGTGATGTAGAGTGGGCGGCCCGCGCCGCCTGCCAGTGCGACTTCAGGTCGGCGGCGCGCTTGAGCCAGCGGGCGGGCACTTCCGCCTGGATCTCCTGCTGGAGGCCGGCGATGCGGGCCATCAGCTCGTCGGTTGCCGCTTGCAGCGCCTGGCGGGGCAGTCGCTCTCCGGCGACATGTGCGGGGACATGCAGCGCCGGTCCGAACCGGACGTAGACCGGGCAGCGATACAGGCGCCTGGCGTGTAGCGGCAGCACGACATCGGTGCCCCACACCGCGGCGGGGATGATCGGGGCATTGGCCCGCGAGGCGACGTAGGCGGCCCCCGCCTGCCCCGCGATCAGCTCGCCGTTCGGGCTCCGGCGCCCCTCGGGGAACATGACCACGGCCTCCCCCGCGAGCAGGAGGGTCGTGGCGATCCGAATCGCCTGGCGCCCCCCCTCATCGCGGTCCACCGGGTAGGCGTGGGAGTTGGCGATGAAGGGCCCCAGCAGCGGGATCTCAAACAGCGATTGCTTGGCCATGAAGCAGCAGCGCCGGTAGGCCGCCATGCCGATGACCGGGGGGTCGAGATAGGAGACATGGTTGGGGCAGATCAGCGCCGGCCCCTCCGCCGGCACATGCTGCGTGCCCGAGACGTGCCAGCCCCCCATCACTGTCATCACGAGCGGACCAAGCCATTCGACGATCTGGCGGTAGTGCCACCGCGAGAACCGGCCGGGAAGTTGCACCTCGAAACCCATCAGTGGTCACAAGCCTCCTCGGAATGGGCGACGATCGCGCACACGCGATCGATGACCTCGTCACGCGTGAGCCCGTCGCTGACGATCTCGATGGCGTCGGCGGCCTGCCGCAGGGGAGCGACCGCGCGGGTGCTATCCCGTTGGTCGCGCTCGCGAATGTCGGCGAGGATCTCCGCCAGGTCCTGGCGGGTGCCCTGCTGCGCCAGTTGCGCCTGGCGGCGGCGGGCCCGCTCCTCGTCGGAGGCGGTGAGGAAGATCTTCACCTGCGCGGCGGGCAGTACCACCGTGCCGATATCGCGCCCCTCCATCACCGTACCGCCGCGTCCCGCCATACCCCGCTGCGCGGCGACGAGGTGCTCGCGCACCGCCGCAATGGCCGATACCGGCGACGACAGGTTGGCCACGGGGGGGGTGCGGATCACCGCGGACACGTCCTCCCCGTCGACGAACAGCCGCGTCTGGCCGGCGCTGTCGCGGAACTCGAACACAAGCTGTCCCGCCAGCTCGCCAATCGCCGGCGCGTCCTGTGCGACGTCCAGGCCCGCCTGCAGCGCGCGGTACGCCACCGCGCGGTACATGGCCCCGGTGTCGATATAGACGTACCCCATCCTGTCGGCGACCGCGCGGGCGACACTGCTCTTGCCGGCGCCGGCGGGCCCGTCGATCGCGACCTGCACCTTGTGTCTCACGTGCTACCCTCCCGATCCCGGCTGCGATCAGACCCTCTCGATCGTGGCACCCGCGTCCCGCATCAGACTCGTGAACCCGGGGAACGAGGTGGCGATGCATGCGGCCCCCGTGATGAACGTGGGACCCTCGGCAACGAGCCCGGCGACGGCAAAGCTCATGGCGATCCGGTGGTCACCCTCGGCATCCACCGTCGCACCGTGCAGGCGCGTCGGGCCGTTGATCAGCAGGCCGTCCGGGAGCTCCTCGATGTCCGCCCCCATCGCCCGTAGGCCGGCCGCGGTGGCCGCGAGACGGTCGCACTCCTTGACCCTCAGCTCGGCCGCGTCGCGCACCTCGGTCGTCCCCTCGGCCCGGGTGGCAATCACCGCGAGCAAGGGGACCTCGTCGATCAGGCAGGGAATCTCCGCACCGCGGCAACTGGTGGCCGCCAGAGCGCACGTTGTGGCCCTCACGTCGCCGGTATGCTCCCCCGTCGTCGTCTGCTCCCCCAGCACCTCGAGCGGCGCCCCCATCCGTTGCAACACGGCAAGCAGGCCGGCGCGCGTCGGGTTGAGGATCACCTCGCGCACGGTGATCGCGCTGTCCGGACACAGCAGGGCCGCGGCCAAGAGGTACGCCGCGGAGGAGAGATCCCCCGGCACCGCTACCGCGGTGCCTTTGAGGCACGGCTCGCCGGCTACGCCGACGGTCAGGGCGTCGCACGACACCGTCGCCCCGAACGCCGCCAGCATCCGTTCCGTGTGGTCGCGCGAGCGCGCGGGTTCAGACACCGTCGTCGTGCCGGGGGCGAACAGACCCGCCAGCAGCACTGCCGACTTCACCTGGGCACTGGCGACCGGGCTGTCATAGTGGATGGCGCGTACCGTGCCACCATGGACGGTGAGCGGCGGGGTGCAGCGCTCGCCGTGCCCCTCGACCGTAACGCCCATCAGGCCCAGCGGCCGGGCGATGCGGTCCATCGGACGCCGGCTCAGGGAGGCATCCCCAGTCAGGGTCGTGGTGAAGCTCTGACCGGCCAGCACCCCGGTGAGCAGCCGCATCCCCGTCCCCGAGTTGCCGAGCTCGAGCGGCTGCGCGGGTGCCCGCAAGCCGCGCAGGCCCACCCCGTGCACCACGAGCTCACTGGTCGCGAGCCCCTCGATCGCGACACCGGCGGCGGCGAGGGCGCGCGCCGTGTTGAGCGTGTCCTCCGCCGTGAGATAGCCGTGGATCGGCGTCTCCCCCGTTGCCAGCGCACCGAGGATCGCCGCGCGGTGCGAGATCGACTTATCGCTCGGGACGCGGACGTCGGCCTGCAGGTTTGTCGTCCGGCTGACCCGGAGGGTGTCCATCAGAGGTCCCTCCGGAACGTTGCCGCGGCAGAGAGCAGGGCCTCCAGGGCCGCCCCATCCTCCGCCTCCATGGCGCCACGGTAGCGCTCGATCTCCTGCAGCAGCCCGGTGAGGGCAGCGCGGACATTGACGCGGTTATCGAGCAGGATGTCGCGCCACAGGGCGGGGTGTCCCATGGCGATGCGCGTCACGTCACGTACGCCGCTGCCGACAAACGGGCGGAGCTCGCCGGGGGGATCGGTGACGCCGGCGAGATACCCCGTCAGGGCGGCCGCCACGAGGTGGGGGAGGTGACTGGTCGCCGCTACGCGCCGGTCGTGGACGGCCGGATCGACCAGCATGACATCGGCCCCGAGCGCCTCGAGGGAGGCCTGGAGCCGTCCGAGCTGTTCGGCGGGCGTCTGGTCGGTGGGTGTCAGGAAGTAGACTTTGTCCTCGAACAGGTCGGCGCGGGCGGCAGTCGGGCCGGCTTCATCGGAGCCGGCCATGGGATGTCCGCCGATGAAGACGCCGCCCTGCGCGAAAGCGCTCTGCGCCGCCGCGACCACCGTGGCCTTCGTGCTGCCGGCATCGGTGATGAGGGCCGTCGGCCGGCATGCCGGGGCGATGGCTGCCATGATGTCGGCGAGGGCGCCG
>CAZIWQ010000654.1:0-4669 GCA_964542355.1 uncultured Armatimonadia bacterium | reverse complement strand
AGGTTAGCGCCCATGGGGTTCATCCCCCGCCGCCGTGCCCGTCCCGCCGCCGCAATCGACGTCCGAGAGACCCGGCCGAGAAGGCCACGTCCGGCCCGGTCTCTGAGGTGTGATGGCTGTGAGTGGCTTCTGCGGCCCCGTGAGCGCAGCATCGCGGCCTCGGTAAGGCTCTTCGGCCGCTCTTCAAGGCCGTTGACCGTGCGACCTGACATCGAGGGGAGAGACCCAAAATGCACACCATCCGTTCCGCAACAGCACTAGCCGCGGCCCTTGCTGTCGGGCTCGTCGCATGCGTCGCTCTGGGAGGCTGCAGTAGCAGCGACAACAACAACCCGCCGGTGATCTCCGGGGGCACCATCACCGGTCAGACGATCGCCGCCACCGAGAACGTGGGCCTGGGTGGCGTGCAGGTGGCCATCGGCACCTCGGTGCTGGTGGGCGGCGTGTCCCAGTTCCAGGCGGTGACAACCACACTGTCGACGACGCCCAACGGCGACTTTGCGCTGACGGGTGTCCCCGCGGGAACCTATACCCGGTTGCATATCACTCCGCTGGCCGACATCGGCCCGGAGCAGGACGTCGTGGTTCGCATCACCGTTGCGGAGGGCCAGTCGATCGCGCTGGGGCCGGTGCTGGTATTCGATGACCTGCCGCCGTCACCGGCCTGATAGGGCAAGCGTACATGCTGCCAGGGACCGTGGCAGGCGACTAGAGGGGGCGGATCCCGCAGGGCGCGACGGTTGCCGCGTAGGTCGAGCGTCTCGCTCGACAAGACCCGCCGACCGCGACGGTCGGCCGGTCTGAGGCCGCGAAGCCACCCCCGAATGGCTCTGGAGGGCACTCAGCCGGCCGCTACATCTCGGGGGCTGGCCGGAGGTGGCCTTTTCGGCCGGACCCCTAGTGCCCCGTTAAGCATGATGCTGGTGGTCGGCACAACCAGCGATTGGCCGCGAAGCGGCATGCCGTTCAGCCCCGACGGGGCGCCATACTTTAGCCACGGGCGTGAGAGCCTGTCGCGGAAGTCGCGACGCCCGGAGTGCGGCTCCACGTCTCCCTCCGGGAGAGGTCGCCCGAAGGGCGGGTGAGGGCTCTGGTACCCACTGCCACACCCGCCCTCACCCCGGCCCTCTCCCGGTGGGAGAGGGGGTCCTGTGCCGTCGCCTCAGCGGCACCCGGCCGGGGCGCCTCCCGAGGGCAGGGGGCCACCCGCTCCGCCCTCGCGCGGTCCTCCGCACGGCGTAGGAGTTGGAGCCACTCGCGACGAACCGCAACGCCGTCCGTTCCCGGACGGCGTTGCCTTCATCCGGGGGCCGGTGTTGCCGGCCCAACCGATCCCGCTCAGCTTGACAGGTGGTGCCGAACCAGTGTTCACGCTGCTCGCCGTGCTCTGTGCCCTGACGGGCTGCCCCGCCGCACAGTGCCAGGACTGGCCGACCTACTGTCACGACCACGCCCGGTCCGCGCAGACCACAGATGCGGGTCCGACGGCGGCGACCATCGCCTGGGCGACGGTGCTGGGTGAGAGCGTCGACGGGTCTCCGGTTGTTGCCGGCGACTACGTGTACGTGGGCAACTCCGCCGGGCGGGTATTCGCCGTGCGCCGCGACACGGGTGCCATTGTCTGGCAGCAGGCGACGGGCGGCGCGATCCTGGGAGCCGCCGAGGTGAGCGCCGGCCGCGTGTTCGTTGGCAGTGGCGACGGGTTCGTCTACGCCTTTGAGGCCGTTACTGGCAAGCTGCTGTGGCGGCACCGCACCTTGCGCGCGGTGCTCGCCGGGCCGCTCTGCCTCGGTGAGAAGGTCATCTTCGGCAGCGTTGACGGCACGTTGCGGGCCGTGCAGGCGGATAGCGGCCGGACAGTCTGGTGCGTGCCCGGCGAGGCCGCTATCAGCTCACCACCGGCCGTCCGGGAGACCACTGTGTACTACGGTGACGAGGGCGGCGGCCTGTGGGCCCGCGACGCCAACACCGGCGCTGTCGTGTGGCATGCGACGCTCGCAGGGAAGGTGATCGCTGCCCCGGTCTGCGCGGCAACGCGTCTCATCGTCCCCCTCATGAGCCTGAGCCAGTTGTCACCACCCAAGACCGAGTACCTCACCGCCTGGAACCTCGCCGACGGCAAGCAGTTGTGGACGGCCAAGCCGGAGGCGGTCTCTGTGCTGGGCACCCCGCTGGTGCTCGATAACCTCGTCTGGGCCTTTGGCGTCGAGGGGTATGTGTCCGAGGGCAAGCTGCGGGGAGTGAGGCCGGATACGGGGGAACAGGCCATCGAGCACAAGTTTGGCATGTTGGTGGTGGACGCAGCCATGGCCCTGGCCGGCGACACGATGTATCTGGCCGCCGAGAATGGCGTTGTCTACTTCCGCGACGCGCGCACTGGTGCTGCCGCCAAGCAGGTCCGGCTCGGCGGGAAGGTCTTCTCCTCCCCGGCGGTCTGCGGCGGCCGACTCTATGTCGGCTGCCAGGACGGGAAGCTCTACTGCATCCAGTAGCGCTGAGGGCGAACGACGAACGGCGAACGCCGAACGGCGGGTTGTCCACGGAGGACTCGGAAACAGAAACGGCGAACGGCAGAGCCATCCACGGAGGCAACGGCAGGGGAGAGACGGTCGAGGCAGTGCTGTTGGCCGAGGCCCGAAGGCGAACGGGGGGCGTTGACCAGTGGGCCTGGTATATGCCGAGGAGACCTATGCCATCATCGGTGCGTGTCTGGAGGTCTACCGTCAGCAAGGCACTGGGTTCCTGGAAAGCGTGTACCAGGAGTGCCTGGCCATCGAGTTCAGCCTCCGCAGCATTCCGTTCGAGAGGGAGCCGCTGTTCGGCCTCGTCTACAAGGGTCGGCCACTGAGGCAAGGGTACCAGCCGGACTTCGTCTGTTTCGGCCGCGTCATCGTTGAGCTGAAGGCGCTCGCAGAGCTCGGCGGCAAGGACAGGTGCCAGGTCCACAACTACCTGAAGGCGACAGATCTCCGCGTGGGTTTACTGGTGAACTTCGGACACTGGCCAAAGCTCCAGCATGAGCGGATCATCCGCTGACCCGCGCCCCCGTCCGCACAATCCGTGTCTCCCTCTTCCTCCCTTCCCCCCTTGCCGTTTGCCTCTTCCGTTTCCGTGTCTTCCGTGGACAATCCGCCGTTATCCGTGCTGTGTCCGCTGCTCGTCGTGCTCTGGCGTTCCTCCCCTTGCCGGCAGCCGTCTCCTTCCTCCTCTTCCGGGTATTCTGTGGTTACCTCGCCGTGTCGTGTCCTCGCCGTGTTGTGTGCCGGCAGTCGTTTCGGTGGTATAATCCCGGCACTCCAGGTGCGGAGGAGACTGGCTCGATGGACTATCACGGGTTTGAGGACACGATCGCCGCGGTCGCCACGCCGCCCGGTCAGAGCGGCATCGGCATCGTGCGGATGAGCGGCCCCGCGGCGGTGCGCATCGCCGACGAGGTCTTTGTCCCTGCCAGCCCCCGCAAGGCCGTGCCGCAGCTCCCCTCGTTCACCACCGCCTACGGCCGGATCGTCGACCAGGGCGAGACGGTCGACGAGGTCATCCTCACCGTCATGCGTGCCCCCCGCACCTATACGACGCAGGATGTCGTGGAGATCAACTGCCACGGGGGGATGGTCCCGCTCCGCCGGACGCTGGAGCTGGTGCTGGCGCACGGGGCCCGGCTGGCCACTGCGGGCGAGTTCACCCGCCGGGCCCTGTGTTTTGGGCGGATTGACCTCGCTCAGGCGGAGGCCGTGCTGGACATCATCAACGCCCGCACCGGGAAGGCCCAGCAGGCGGCGATCGGCCAGCTTGAGGGCCACCTCTCGGCGCGGGTCAATGCCCTGCGCGACGACCTGGTCGAGCTGATGGCGCATCTGGAGGCGGCCATCGACTTTGGCGACGAAGACCTGGAGCTGATGTCGCGCGAGGACTTCGTCGCCCGCTGCCAGGCGGCGGTCAGTAGTCTGGAAGCGCTCGTGCGCTCCGCGGATGTGGGCACCGTCTTGCGTGACGGGGTCCGCACGGCAATCGTGGGGAAGCCGAATGTGGGCAAGTCGAGCCTCATGAACGCGCTGCTCGGGCACGAGCGCGTGATCGTCACCCCCATCCCGGGCACTACGCGCGACGTAGTGGAGGATACGCTGAGCATTGACGGGGTCCCGCTGATCCTGGCGGACACGGCGGGCCTGCGTGCGACGCGCGATCTAGTCGAGGCCGCAGGGGTCGAGCGTTCGCAGGCCGCGCTGGAGGGCGCCGATCTCGTGCTGCTCGTACTCGATGGCTCGCAAGCGCTGGGCGAGGCGGATGCGGAGCTGATGGCGACGGTCCCCGCGGCTCGCAGCATCCTCGTCATCAACAAGGACGACCTCCCGCCGGCGCTGGAGCGCGAGGCCCTCGATCGCTGGGGGGGGTGGCCGATGGTGGAGATCTCGGCGCGGGACGGCACCGGCCTCGACGACCTGCGCGCACTCATCTCCGAGCTGGTCTGGGGCGGCAGTGCCGGCGCACCCGAGAGCACGCTGGTCACCAACGTGCGGCACAAGCTGGCGCTCGAGCGCGCGATGGCGGCAGTGTCGGCCGCGGTCGCCGCCGCGCAGGCGGGGCGGAGCGCGGAGTACCTCGCCCGCGACCTGCGGGAAGCGCGCGTCGCCCGCCGCGAGATCGGGGGCGCCCCACTCACCCCGGACCG
>CAZIWQ010000653.1:0-4675 GCA_964542355.1 uncultured Armatimonadia bacterium | reverse complement strand
GATCACATTCCGCCAACAAGCGTCTTCGACTATCGGTGGTCCTTCGCCCGAAAACCGCGCCGCGGCCCGGGCTCAGGATGACGACCGCTCAGCACGCCTCCTCCCCCGCGGGTTCGGTTGCCGCCGCCCGACGACGGGCCGCCGTTCCCTCCAACCTCCGCTGCACCGTCGCCCCGCCGATCGGCCGTCCGTGGCCGGGGTAGAACGTGTGCACCCCCGCCTTCACCAGCGCTTCCCAACTGCGGTACAGGGCCGGCAGGTCTTCGGCGAACGGGGGCGACACGGCGTGGCCCGCGAACGGGAAGAAGCTCGTCATCAGGTCGCCCACACACGCTTCACCGCCCGGGACCAGCACCGACAGCGATCCCGCGGTGTGCCCCGGGGTAGGCACAACCCGCGCGGCGACGCCCCACTGCGCCAGCGAGGTTGCCTCCTCGATCACCACGTCGGGTCTGACCGGGGCAAACCCCAGCAGGGCCTTCGCCTGCCGGCCGAGGCACGAGGCAACTCTCCCCATCACGGTGACCCCCGGCGGGATGACCACCTCTCCCCGCTCCAGCAGACCCGCTTCCAGTCGATGCACCATCACCGGACACTGACACGCCTCGCGGATCGCCGCCAACGACCCGACGTGGTCGTAGTGCACGTGCGTGACAACGATGAGCTTGATCTCGGCGGGGGCGACACTACGGGACTGGAGGAAGGTCAGCAGCTTGCGCTGGCGCCCGGGCAAGCCCGCATCCACAAGCGCGTAGGCGTCCGCCACTCCGACGAGGTAGGCGTTGGGGGTCCCCAGCCTGACGCCCTGCACTTGAGAGGCCATGGTTCACCTCCGGCGTGGCCATGGACAGCGGGCGGCATCCGCGACAGCGCCGATCCGCCTGTGCCAGCCTGCCGGGAGCGCTGTGGTGGACCGGCACCTCCGGCGAGGGTGCCGGTGTGGTGGCAGGCCCACCGCCCCGTTAGTTTGTCCGCGACGGCGGCGCGCACCTTCCCCCGCGTCGCCCTGCCTCCATTCCCGCGGGGCTTGACGAAGACGCCGGTCCGGCACAGTATTGGGGTAGATGGCTGTGAGTGGCCTCTGCCAGCCTCTGAGCGTAGCGGCGCGGCCGCAGAACGACTTCTCGGCCGCTCCTCTAGGGCGAGCTGGTCCACGCCACGTTGTTGGTCAGGATGGAGTCGGCCTTCACCCACTTGGCGTGCCCGTCGGCATAGGCACAGTTCATGCCCTCATTGTGGCGCGGGCTGAGCGTTCCACCGTTCGTGGTGTCGAAGACCCTGGTAGTGGGGTTGTAGTAGATCCGATAGGGGTTGCCCGGAGTAGTGGTTTCGGCCAGAGCGATCAGCTCGGCCGGCACCTTGATGTCGATCTCCGCCCTGCCGTTGAGCCATCCGTTATACCCGTAGCGCATGTCCCCGGTGTAGGCGCCGACGAAGGTGGTCCCCGCACTGGGGCAGTTGAAGAGCTGCACGTTCTTGACATACGGGTACACCATGAACATCCACAGCATGTACCCGTTGACCGCCTGTCCGCTGGGTGTCGTATACACGCACCCGGGCCCATAGGAGTCGAGGAAGTACTTGCTGTCGAAGTCCTGTAGGTACATGTTGATGCCGAGGCCAAGCTGCTTCATGTTGGACAGGCAGCTTGCGGCCCGGGCCTTCTCCCGCGCCCGCGCGAAGACGGGGAACAGGATCGCCGCCAGGATGGCGATGATCTGACTGCTGAAAAACCACCCCGGACCGTCCGCCAAGGGCTTCGGAAGGGCAGAATCGGGCCGAAATCGGCACTACAGGCCCCCGAAACGGGGTTTGGCTGCCCCCAGCAAGCACTGCGCCGGGGTTTTTCAGCAGTCAGATCATGGCGATCACGACCAGGAGCTCGATGAGCGTGAACCCGCGTCGCGGCATCGACAATACCCCCATGGCATAGATGGTTGGCTCGGCAGTGGCACGATTATACACTCTCCGTAGGCGCACGACAAACGACCTCGCCGGGTTGCCCGTGAGGCCGCCCGGTGGGGCGCCACACATGAACGAACGACCCGCACGAACCCAAGGGAGGCATCCACAGCCATGAGACTGGGTGGACCTGTATTCGCCGACTGCAGTACCCCCGACGCCTGGGTTGCCGGAGTGAAGCGTCACGGCTACCGTGCCGCGTACTGCCCGCTCGACCAGACGGCATCCGACGAGGTGGTGCACGCCTACGCCGCCGCCGCGCAGGCGGCCGACATCGTCATCGCCGAGGTCGGCGCATGGAGCAACCCGCTGTCCCCGGACAGGGCGAAAGCCGCCGAGGCACTTGAGCTCTGCCAGCAGCGGCTCGACCTCGCCGACCGCATCGGCGCGCGCTGTTGTGTCAACATCGCCGGCTCACGCGGCGAACAGTGGGATGGGCACGACCCGCGGAACCTCACGGAGGCGACCTTCGACCTCATCGTTGAGACCACGCGCAAGATCATCGATGCCGTCAAGCCTACCCGCAGCTTCTACACGCTCGAGACGATGCCGTGGATGTATCCCGACTCGCCTGAGAGCTACCAGCGACTGCTCGAGGCCATCGACCGGGAGGCCTTCGGCGTCCATCTGGACCCGACGAACCTCATCTGCAGCCCGCAGCGCTACTATGGCACCGCCGCGCTGATCCGCGAGTGCTTCGCGCGCCTGGGCCCGCACATCAAGAGCTGTCATGCCAAGGACATTGCGATGTCGGGGAAACTGACCGTGCACCTCGAGGAGGTGCGGCCCGGCCTCGGGGTGCTGGACTACCGGGTCTTCCTCACGGAGCTGGCGAAGCTGGAGGCGGACACTCCGCTGATGCTGGAGCACCTCGCGGCGGAGGCGGACTACGAGGCGGCCGCGGGCTACGTGCGGTCGGTGATGGCGCAGGTTGGGGCGTGAGACCTCAGCACCACGCCGGGCAGGTCATCCCCCATCCGCTACGGAAGGATGCGCCGCGCAGGCGCCAACACTCTCTGCATCGAGGCGGCGAGGACCGTGTCCCGGGCCCCCAACATCCTGCTGCTCTTCACCGACCAGCAGCGCGCTGACACCATCGGTGCGCTGGGAAGCCCGTGGCTCCAGACACCGGCGCTCGACAGCCTGGCGCACGAGGGGACCTGCTTCACCTCCGCCTACACCCCTTCGCCGGTGTGCATCGCCGCCCGCTGCAGCCTCGTCCTGGGCCAGTGGCCGCACCAGACCGGTTGCACGGCCAATACGCCGATGCCGCAGGATCGCGCCTCCCTCATGGAGCTGCTGCAGGCCGAGGGCTACCAGACCCACGGTGTGGGCAAGATGCACTTCTCTCCCGACGCGCGCGCCCTGTGGGGCTTCGAAACCCGTGACTACTCCGAAGAGGGCGGGATGCGGGAGCAGGATGACTACGGCCGCTTCCTGCACGAGCACGGCTACGACCACCTACTCGACCCGCATGGGGTGCGCAGTGAGTGGTACTATGTCCCGCAGCCCTCGCAGGTGCCGGCGCGGCTCCACCACACGGCGTGGGTCGCCGACCGCTCGCTGAGCTTCCTCGAACAGCGCGATCGGGCGCGACCGTTCTTCCTGTGGACGAGCTTCATCAAGCCCCATCCACCCTTCGAGTCACCGGTGCCCTGGAATCGGCTCTATCGGGCGGTGGAGATGCCTCTACCCCATCTCCCGCCAGACCATGGGCACCTGCTTACCTACTGGAACCGGCTGCAGAACCGCTACAAGTACCGTGACCAGGGCCTGGACATGAACCTGGTGCGTCTGATCCGCGCCGCGTACTTCGCGGCCGTCTCCTTCGTGGATTATCACGCGGGACGGATCCTCGCTCAGCTTGCGGCGGAGGGAGACCTCGACAACACGCTGGTGTTGTTCACTTCCGACCACGGCGAGCTCCTCGGCGACTACGCAAGCTTCGGCAAACGCACGATGCTCGACGCCGCGGCCCGCGTGCCGCTGATCGCGCGCTATCCGCAGCGCTTCCCTGCAGGCAGCCGGTGCACGGAGCCCGCGAGCCTGGTGGACATCCTCCCGACGTGTCTCGCGGCCGCGGGCCTGCAACCGGCGGCGGACCTCGCGGGGGTCGACCTCGCCAGCCTCGCCGCCGGCGATGCCCTCCGCGAGGGCGTGATCAGTCAGTACCAGCAGGACGGCCTGGGGCTGTACGCCCTCATCGAGCGCGACTTCAAGTACATCTCCTCCGCACCCGATGGTCGCGAGTGGCTGCTGCGGCGTGGTGCGGGCCTCGCCGAGGCCCGCAGCCTGGCGGGCAACGCCGCCTGTGAGACAGTGCTGCAGGAGATGCGTGCCCGTCTCATCGGCCGGCTGCGCGCCGATGACTACGAGCGCCCCCTGGAGGGCGCGGGCTGGAAGCCGTTCCCGCGCCAGGAGGTACCCCCTGACCCGGACGCCTGGCAACTGTTCCAGGATGGCGGGTCGGTGGAGCACCTGTTCCCACCGGGCTATGCGCCGCGGCTTCCGGCGCGCGGGGGCCTCCCGGTGCCCGGAATCTGACGGGCCCGTGCCGTGGTCGTGGTCGTGCTGTGGGACGGCAACGACAAACAGGATGGACAGAATGGACAGGATGACGGCGGGGGATGATGCCGTCGTGTGCAATCCCTAAGCCCCCTCAAGGCCGTTGTCATTGGCCACCTGCCGACGTTGGCGTGCGCCGTACCGGCCT
>CAZIWQ010000652.1:0-4676 GCA_964542355.1 uncultured Armatimonadia bacterium | reverse complement strand
TGACAGTCTCGTCGAACGGCGCACAAAACAGCGGCGTCGTCTCGCTCGACAACGACCGTGCCGACCGGGACGGTCGGCCTACGCGCCTCTCGCCGACCGAGACGGTCGGCCTGCGCGAATGCGGCCCGGCCCTCGCCGCAGTGGAATCAAGCCACACCGCCCACCCACGCGTCAAGCACCTGAGTGCATCACATCCGTGCCTCAGGAGGTCGCCCCGCACCAGCTCTCACGCGCACAATGAGACCGTGGTCCACTGAGGCCCTGATGTCGGAGGAGTGATGCCGCGTGCGAGTGAAGCTGATCCTGCCGGCCCTGACGGAGGCCAAGAGCCCCTTCTGGCGCCCCATCAAGTACTCGCTGTTCCCGCCGCTCGGCCTGGCGACCCTGGCGGCGTACCTGGGCCCTGACGATGAGGTCACGCTCGAGGATGAGCACGTGACCGAGCTCGATTTGGGCGATGCGCCGGACCTGGTGGCGATCCAGGTCTACATCACCTCGGCGCACCGCGCCTACGAGATCGCCGACCACTACCGGCGCCGGGGCTGTCACGTGTGCCTGGGAGGGATCCATGTCACCTCGCTCCCTGCGGAGGCGCGCGAGCACGCCGACACGGTGTTCCTCGGGCCCGGCGAAGACACGTGGCCGGCGTTCCTGGCGGACTTCCGGGCCGGCCACCCGGGGGCGGCGTATGCGTCCCGGGTCCGCAATCTGGTGGGCCAGCCCGCACCACGGCGCGACCTCATCCAGCGTGCCCGCTACCTGGTCCCCAACTCGCTCGTGGTCTCGCGCGGCTGCCCGCACGCCTGCGACTTCTGCTACAAGACATCCTTCTTCCGGGGCGGGACGTCCTTCTACACCCGCGCCGTCGATGAGGCCCTGGCAGAGATCGTGAGCCTGCCCGGCCGCCACCTGTACTTCCTCGATGATCACCTGTTCGGTAACCCCGCATTTGCCGGCGAGCTGATGCGCGGTCTGCAGGGGATGGGACGGGTGTGGCAGGCCGGCGGGACCGTCCAGTCGGCACTCACCCCCGATCTGATGGAACAGGCCGCCGCGGCCGGCCTCCGTAGCCTGTTCATCGGCTTCGAGACCCTCAACACCGAGAGCCTGCGCAACTGCGGGAAGCACCAGAACCTCCACCGTGACTACGCCCGCGCCATCCGGCAACTGCGGGCCCTCGGGGTCATGGTCAATGCCAGCTTCGTCTTCGGCATGGATGAGGATGACGCGACAGTCTTCGACCGCACCGTCGAGTGGGCGGTCGCACAGGGAGTCGAGACGGCGACCTTCCACATCCTGACGCCCTACCCCGGCACCGCCCTCCACCAGCGGCTCAGCGCGCAGCGACGGATCACCACGGACGACTGGGACCGCTATGACACCCGTCATGCCGTCTTCCAGCCGGCGCGGATGTCGGCACAGGCCCTGGAGGACGGCTACTGGCGGGCCTACCGTGAGTTCTACCGCTGGGGTGCCATCCTGCAGGGCGCGGCGACCAAGCCGGACTGGGCGGGCCGGCTGCGGCACCTGGCGTATGTCGGAGCGTGGCGCAAGTGCGAGCCGCTGTGGGACCTCGTAATCCGGGCCAAGCGCGTGGGGCTGATGATCCCGTTGCTGGAGCGGGTCCTGGCAGGCCATCGTCCACACCCCGGCGAACAAGGTGCGGAGGCGCCAGCACTGCCGGAGCGCTCCGCGCCCTGAACCCCAATGCGCACTTGTCATCGTGAGCCCAGAGCGCTGCGCGGTCTTCTGGCGAAGGACCTACCCCATGCGAAGGCAATTGTCTGCAAGACGAGATCCTTCGTCGCTGCGGCTTCTGGGAAGCCGCATGCGCTCCTCAGGATGACATCGGCTTCGAGGCGGGGCTCCTGCGGCCCCGCCACACGACAGCGCCTGGCAATCTCTCCGAGGTGAGCACCGATGGGTCCCCGCCGCCCCCGTTGTCAGCCCCCCGCCCCGCGCCGGCCGTGGTGGGTCGTGGCGGCCGCATGCCTGGCAGCCGGCCTCATGGCAGGCGGCAGCGCCCGGGCGGCCCCGAACCTCGTGCCCAACGCCGGCTTCGAGGAGGCGGCGGACCTCGGCGGCCCGGCGGAGGGCTGGACGACGCCGGCGGTGCCCGCCGGCGGGGCCAACCAGCCCACGACCGCCGTCGCCCACAGCGGCCGCTTCGCGCACGAGCTCCGCGTTCCCGCGGACGTCACGCTCGACTGGTACCAGGTCTACCAGGAGGTCGGCGGCGTCACTGCCGGCAAGACTTATACGCTCAGCGTCTTCATCCGCACCGACCAGGTAGTCGACGGCGCCGGGGCCTACTGCTCGATCAACTGCTACGATGGTGCCGACAAGCGCATCGGCGTCTTCGACGCCGCAGTCAAGGTCACCGGGACCGTCAGCGAGTGGCGCCGCCAGAGCTCAACCGCCACCATCCCTGCCGGTACGGTGCGAACCCGAGCGATTCTCACCCTCTACGGCCACGGCACAGCCTGGTTCGATGACGTCCAACTGGAGCAGGGGGCGCAGGCTACCGACTGGCAGCTCGCGACCGCCGACGCCGAGGCGATGCGCCGACTGGAGGAGGAGCGCGCCGCGGCGGATCGCTTCTTCCGGGAGACGGCCCTCCCGACCGGCCGCCGCGGGCTGGTAGCAGTGCTTCGCGACACGCTGCCCACAGACGGTTGCGCCTCCTCCCCTGAGCAGTTCGCCCGCTGGCTGACTGAGGCCGGTTACGGCGTCGTGTACTTGAGCGCCGCGCAGGTAGCCAACCGCCTGATCCTGCGCGGGCCCCGCGACGCTGCCGGCCAGTCACCTCCCATCGACCTGCTCGTCCTCCCTGCCGGTGACGTCTTCCCGGCAGCCGCCGTCCCGGCGCTGAAACGCTATCTGCGCCAGGATGGTGCGTTCTTCTCCACCGGCGGCTATGTGCTAGACTCACTGGTGGTCCCGTACGAGGGCAAGTGGTACCGCCCGGAGGACCTACCAATGCCCTCCGGACCAGCGGCGACGGTGCTGGACTTCAACGCGGGGCCGATGACCGGCTGGAGCCTGGGGAGCGACCCGGCCGGGCCGAGACCCGTCCTGAGCGCCGCAGAGGGACGGCCGGGAGCCGGCACGGCCCTGCAGTTCTCTGCCAACCCCATGCGAGTGTGGTCGACGGCCACCATCGGCGTCACCGACCGCCTCCCGCAGGATTGGGCCATCACCCGCTTCTGGGCGCGCGGCGATGCCGACACCCCCCGCATCGCCGTGGAGTGGACCGAGAAGGACGCCTCCCGCTGGAAGGCCAACGTGCCGATCACCACCGAGTGGCACGAGTACGTGCTGAAGGCCAGTGACTTCGCGTACTGGCATGACAACCCGAGCGTGGGGCGAGGGGGAGCCGGAGACCGCCTCCGCCCTGAGAACGTCGAGCGCATCCTGATCGGTGTGGCCGCTGACATCGCGGCCGTCGACCGGCCCCACACCTTCTGGCTGGACGATGTCGCTGTCCGGCCCGATCCGCTGTCACGGCTTCGCACGCCCGCCGCCTGCCTCAACACGCGCCAGGCCCGCATCCGGGATGCGATGTGGCCCACGCCGGACCAGGTCTGTGCGTTTGACCCCTCGCACCGCCTGGAGTGGGTGAGCGCGGCACGTCCGTCCGCGGGTCAGGAGATCGTGCCGCCGGGCGCGAGCTGGGCGGGACCCTTCGAGGGGTACGCCGCAGTCGCCATGACCAGCAACCAGGGGCACGGGTTCGGCCCGAACCTGTCGCGCCTCATCCCGCTGCTGGAGGCCCGGGACCGCTTCGGCCGGAGCCGCGGGCCCCTCGGCGCTGTGCTGCATACCTATGACGGCTACTATGCCGGCGCGAGCTGGGCGTTCTTCGGGGTCACCAACCGCGACCTGTATGGCCCCGAGTATCCTGCCTCGCGCGAGCTGTTCCTCAACACCGTCGACCACCTGCTGCGCCGCAGCTACCTGCACGACACCGCGGCGGCGTTCTCCGCCTATCGCCCGGGAGAGGCGATCGTCCTGCGCACGAAGGTCAGCAACTTCGGGCGGCAACCCACCGCTGCCGACGTGACCTTCGAGCTCGTTGCCGCGGGCGGCGCCGAGGGGGCTGGAGCCGGCAGGCCGCCGTTCAGTGCGACCCGCCGCGTCACCCTCGCTTCCGGTGCGACCGAGTTGGTCGAGGTCCCCTGGCAGTCCTCCGCCACCGACCCCGCGGGGCTCGTGCGCTTCCGTGCCACCCTCTTCGTCGACGGCAAAGCGGTCGACCGGGAGGAGAATGCCGTGTGTCTGTGGGGTGACCGCGGCGAGCGTCCGGCCACCGCCCTCACGACGCGCGGGGCCTACTTCGCCCCCGGCGGCGAGCCACGCTTCCTCCTCGGCGCGCAAACCTACTGGGGCCAGAATGGCTCGGTCACCGCACGCTCACCACTCAGCTTCGAGCGCGACTTTGCGCAACTGCAAGACTATGGGCTCCACTTCTCGCGGGCCTTCATCCCGTTCCGCGACGATAGCGAGCGGCGCCAGAGCGATGCGATGGTTCAACTCAGCCAGAAGCACCGCATCGTGCTCTACCACACACCCAACCTGACCAACACGGCAGACCCCGCCGAGCTGGCCCAGGAGACCTCGCGGGCGCGAGAGATCGGGGAGCGCTATCGCTGTGTCCCCTGGATGCTCGTGGACAT
>CAZIWQ010000651.1:0-4677 GCA_964542355.1 uncultured Armatimonadia bacterium | reverse complement strand
TGAGCCCAGACCGCGCAGCGGTCTTCTGGCGAAGGATCAGCATCCGCCGAAGGCGCTTGCGTGCGGAACTTGATCCTTCGTCGCTGCGGCTTCTGCGAAGCCGCAAACGCTCCTCAGGATGACACCGGCCCCGCGGCCGGGCTCGTGCGGTCGCCGACGGGCTGGCCAAAGAACAGCGGCGTCGTCCCGGTCGGCAGGGCTTGTCGAGCGAGACTCTCGACCTACACGGCGGCCATCCCGCGGTGCGGAACCCGGCCCCCCGCGGCGCCCCGCAGCAGTCAGATCTGCGCATACGGGCGGTGCACGGCCCGTGCACGCGACAAGGTATCCTGCCGGCAAGCTCGAATAGGCCACGGTGGGCGCCTGCCGGCGCCTGGCCGACGTGCCTTCTGCTTGTCTGCCGTCGACGGAAAGGGAGACCGTATGAAACCAGTCAGACCAGAGCACTTCTACATGACCGAATGGGCCCACGCCGATGAGCGCTGCCGGGCACGCATGGAGCGGATGATGGGCGGGTTCGGGGTCAGCCCCGACCGCGTCCGGATCGTCAGCGAGGCCGACCTGGGCGAGACCATCGCCGCCCTGCACTGGGACGAGCTCGACGTCCGCCAGGGACGGCTCCGGTTCGACGGCGACCCGGACGTCGTGTTCAACAAGTTCCGCTGGCCCGACGCCGCACAGACGCAGGAGATCGTCGACCGCAACCCGGTTCTGCAGAAGCCCGGCGGCTACACCCACACGTTCCTGCGCATGCTCTACGGCTGCATGGAGCCCTACCACTATGAGGACGGCAAGCGCAAGCGCGACAGCGGCGTCGGCTGTTGGTCCCTGTATGACCTGCACTCGGCCTGCGGCTGCTTCCACAAGTGCCAGTACTGCCGGCGGGGACGCGTCACGACCCTCATGCTCAATGTCGAGGAGTTCGTCGACCACGTGGACGACCTGATGGTCCGCAACCCGTGGCAGAAGGTGTTCCGCTATGACGTCGAGACCGACTGCCTGATCCTCGAGCCGGAGTATGGCATGTGTCGCGCCCTCGTCGAGCACTATGCGACGCTGGCGGACCGGTACCTGATCTTGTTCAGCAAGAGCGACAACGTCGACTTCCTGCTGGACCTCGGGCACCGCGGCCACACGATCATGCTGTGGACACTGTCGACACCCGAGGTCAGCCGGCTCATCGAGCGCGACACCGCCACCACGGAGCAGCGCATTGCGGCGGCGCGCAAGTGCCAGCAGGCGGGCTACACCGTCCGCTTCAAGTTCAAGCCGATCATCCCGGTCGCCAACTGGCGCGAGCAGGCGACCGACATGTTGGAGCAGCTCTTTGCGGCCGTCCGCCCCGACAACCTCAGCATGGAGATGCTGTTCTTTGACTCCGTCGCCGAGTTGCGAGAGCTGTTCGACGTGTCTCTGTTCGACCCCGACTTCCTGGCGCTGCTGGCGCAGCATGAGGCGAGTGGCCAGATGACGGACCACTCACACCCGATCCCGGAGGACGTCCGCGTGGAGGTCTACCAGCACTATGCGGCGGAGGTGAAACGGCTCAGCCCGGACACCCCGCTGGCGCTGTGCGCCGAGACCCCGGAGGCGTGGTCGCGGCTCGGTCCGGCGCTGGGGATGAGCCGGGATAGCTTCGTGTGCAACTGCGGCCCCGTTGCGGTTCCCGGGGCCCGAGCGCGACAGATCACCACCGATGCCGCCGGCCGCGCGCTCCTGAAGGGCGGGTGAGGGCGCTGATACCCACCACCGCACCCACCCTCACCCCAGCCCCCTCCCGGTGGGAGCGGGAGTCGTGTACCGTCGTCTCAGTCCCGCCCGACCGGGAGGCGCGTATCCGAGCTTCCACGACAGGCTCTCGAGCCGGTGGACACAGGCGACCACAGACGCGCGTCACGATGCCGCGGCTCGCGGCGGGAGCTGGGGCAGCAGGTCACACAACTGGGCGAGCCGGAATGGTTTGCGCAACAGGCGCCAGGCGCCCTCCGCCAGCGGCTCGCCGCGGTCAGGGTCCTCACTGCGCCCGGTGATCACGATCACCGGCGGCGGCGTGGGAAGCCCGCGCGCCCGGGCGAGCACGCTGCGCCCTCCCCCGCCCCCCATCATCAGATCGGTAATGATGAGGTCGAAGGGACGCTGCCCGAGACACGCCACCACACTGTCCGCCGCTTCGACGGCCACCACCTCGTGACCGAGGCCTGTCAGCGCCTCGGTGATGAGCTCGCGCAGGTCGACCTCATCCTCGGCCAGCAACACGCGCAACGCGCCCCCCTCGCTCACCAGGGCGCCCGCCATCGCGGCGGCCGGTGCCGGCTCCCCCTCGGCGGCGGCCCCGGATGCCTCCGGGGCTACGAGTGCTGCGAAGCGCAACTCGAACGAGGTGCCGACCCCGGGGGTGCTGGTGACCTCCATCGTCCCATCGTTCGCCGTCACGAGCCCCAGTGAGAGCGAGAGCCCCAGGCCCGTCCCCGGGAGATCACTCTCACCCAACCGCCCCTTGGTCGTGAAGAACGGCTCGAAGATGCGAGGGAGGTCGTCGGCGGGGATGCCGATCCCCGTGTCGGACACCGTTACCGCAACGGTGGCGGGATCCTCCCCGCCAGGGAGCAGCCGCACGGCGACGCGCAGCCGACCGCCCTCGGGCATGGCATGGCACGCGTTGATGAACAGGTTGACGAAGACCTGCTCGAGCTGCGCCTGGTCCGCCAGCACCGCCGTGTCGGTGGCGAGGCGCTCGCGCACGACGCCCACGGCGGCGGTCTCGAGCTGGCGCCCCACGAGCACGAGGGCCGCGTCGAGCGCATCGTCGAGCCGGATCGGCCGGCGGCGGGGTTGCTGCGGCCGCGCGAACGCGGCGAGGTTGCGGCAGATTGCGGCCCCGCGCGCGGTCGCGCGCAGGACGAGCTCCCCCAGCTTCGTGAACTCCGGAGCGGTACCGAGGTCGAGCGCCCGCTCGGCCCGCATCATCATCGCCGCCAGCAGGTTGTTGAACTCGTGCGCGACCCCCGCGGCGAGCTGGCCAACGGTGGCCAGTCGCATGGCGTCCTGCGCACGCTTGCGGTCGGTGATATCCAGGTGCGTCCCCGCCGCGCGCAGCGGGCGGCCGTCGGCGTCGCGTGCGAGAACCCTGCCGCGATCGAGCACCCAGACCCATCCCCCGGACTTGGTCCGGAGCCGGTGCTCGGCTTCGTAGTCAGGCGTCTTCCCTGCCAGGTGCGCCGTCAGCACGGCCTGCACTGCGGGCATGTCGTCGGGATGGACTAGCCGCTCCCACGTCGCCACGTGCGGCTCGAGCTCGGCCACGCGGTAGCCCAGCATCTGCGCCCACCGCTCGTCGAAGATGACGGTTCCGGTGGCGACGTCCCAATCCCATGAGCCGAGGCCGGCCCCCTCGAGGACGAGGCTGAGCCGCTCCTCGCTCCCGCGGAGCGCCTCCTGGGCCAGCTTGCGCTCAGTGATATCCTCGACCATGGCGAGAGCGGCCCGTTCGCCGCCCTGACCGTCGAAGACAAGGCACACCGTCAGGCGCGCCCACACGATGTGGCCGTCCGTGTGCAGATAGCGCACTTCGCGCTGGTAGGAGCTGCGCTTGCCAGCCAGGAGCTGGTGCCATGCCGTCAGGTCGGGGTCGCGGTCATCGGGGTGGGTGAACTCGTCCGCACGCCGGCGGAGGAACTCCTCGCGGGTGAGGCCGAGCATCTTCAGCAGGGCACCGTTCCCGTCGAGGTGGGTGCCGTCGATGGCAGTCAGGGCGACGCCCATCGCAGCCTGCTCGAAGATGGAGCGGAACCACTCCTCACTCTCCCGCAACGCCCGTTCCGCGGCCTTCCGGTCCGTGACATCGCGCATGACCCCGACGGCGTGCCACTGGTCGCGGACCAAGACCTCTGACACGGCGAGCTCGACCGGCACCTCACTGCCGTCACGGCGCCGAGCCGCCAGCTCGCGCGTCGTCCCGATGACTGTGCTGTTGCCCGTCCGGTAGCTCGCACGCGAGTGGTGCGCATCGCCCATCGTGTCGGGGAGGAGCAAAGCGTGTAGGTCCTGCCCGATGGCCTCGGCGGCCGAGTACTGGAAGATCCGCTCGGCGGCGCGGTTCCAGTGCGTGATGCGGCCGCCCTCGTCGAGCGTGACGATGGCGTCGATGGCGGCGTCGGTGATTGACCGCAGCCGCTCCTCACTCGCCCGCAGCTCTTCCTGTACCTGCACGCGCGCCAGTGCGGCACCGACCTGGGAGGCGATGGCCTCAATGATGGCGCGGGTATCGCGCGGCAGCGTCTCGCACGTGCGGGAGCCCAGGTTCAGTGCGGCGACGGCCCGGTGTCCGCTCAGCACCGGCACGTACGCGACGCCCCGCAGGTCGGGGAGGCGCTCGCCGCGGTAGGGCCCGAAGTACGCCTCGCCCCGCGTGACGAACTGGGCCTGGGGCGTCTCAGGGCCGTCGCGGGCCAGCCGCTCCCGCGCCGCCGCAGGGATCCCCCGGCTCGCGACGAGTTCGACCGCACCATCCGGCTCAACGACGTAGACGCCCCCGCAGTCAATGCCGTCCAGCCGCAGGGCGGCGTCCAGCACGAGCTCCAGGGCGGCGCGGAGGTCATCCGCGCCGACGAGCCCCAGCGCCAGATCGCGCAGGATCACGCTCTCGGCTTCCGCCCGTCGCCGCTCGGCCACGGGCGG
>CAZIWQ010000650.1:0-4679 GCA_964542355.1 uncultured Armatimonadia bacterium | reverse complement strand
GGATCACGCCGCGGACGCGTCCCAGGATCGTCACTGCCGGGACGACGATCGGCTCCATCTCGGGGTTGGCGGGCCTCAGCTCAATCGACCCATCTTGACGGTAGAAGCGCTTCACCGTCGCCTCGTCCTCGATCATCGCCACGACGATGTCGCCGTTGTCGGCCGTGTCCTGGCGCTGGACGACGACGAGGTCGCCGTTGAGGATGCCAGCCTCGATCATGCTGTTGCCCTTGACCTCAAGCATGAACAGGTCGCCGTCGGGGAACAGCTCGGCGGGGAGGGTGAGGGTGTCCTCGATGTTCTGGGCGGCGAAGATTGGCTCACCGGCCGCGACGCGGCCGACAACCGGTGCGTAGCGCACTCCGCGCGACGGCGGGACAGGGCGGTCGGCCTCGGTGTCACGCGCCCGGATCGCCCGCGTGAGTGACCCATCGCGCTCGATCTGGCCGAGCTTCTGCAGCACATTGAGGTGGAAATGCACCGTCGAGCTGGACTTGAGGCCGACGGCATCACCGATCTCCCGGACCGTCGGGGGATAGCCGCGCTCCCGGGTCGTCGCAACGATGAAGTCGAGGATGTGCTGGCGTCGCGATGACATCCCTGTGGCTGTCATGGTATGATGGGACCCCCATGTCGAGTTCCTGCAGTGCAGCCGCCACGAAGATGGTAGCACCGCACCGGAGACTTGTCAAACACAAGTTCGATAGATCGCAGGTGGCCCATGCGCTACGAGGAACTCGCCCACATGTACGAACTGGAGGATGCCTACTGGTGGTTCGTGAGCCGGCGGCGGCTGGTTCGCGCACTCATCGAGCAGTTTGGGCCCCCCAATCCGCGCATTCTGGACGTCGGGTGTGGCACCGGGGGGACACTCGATGCGCTTGCCGACCTGGGTACCGTCTGCGGGGCCGATCGCTCGGCCGATGCGATTGCGTTCTGCCGTCGGCGGGGCCACACGACGCTCAGCCGGTGCCGCGCTGAGGCCCTGGCGTTCGCGAATGACAGCTTCGATGTCGCCGTCTGCTGTGACGTGTTCGAGCACCTTGTCGACGACCTCGGGGCCATGGGGGAGGTGCTGCGGGTTCTGAAGCCCGGTGGTGTCGCCATCATCACGGTTCCGGCCTACCAGTGGCTGTGGAGTGAGCATGATGAGGCACTGAGCCATGAACGGCGCTACAGCCGGCGGCAGTTGGCGGACCGCTTGAAGGTCGAGGGGGCAGAGGTGGTGAAGATCACCTATGCCGTCAGCCTGGTCTTCCCGCTGGTGCTGATGACCCGGCTCTTGAGCCGTCTCCGTCTGCGCCGACTGGGCGTGCCGCATACTCAGCTCATGCAGCTCCCGCGCTGGGCGAACCGGTTCCTGCTGTGGCTGCAGGATCTCGAGTCTGCAGTCATCTCCCGCGCGGGCTTCCCATTCGGTACTTCCGTGGTGGCCGTTGCCCGCAAGCCCATGCGGTGGGCGGCCGTACGGGAGAGCTCCGAGTAACCGCGGACAATCATTGCGACCGGTCGAGGCCCGCATGAATGTCGGCATCTGCGTGTCAGGCGGCGTCCAGACCCTCAAGAGCACGGATACCGGGCTCCTGCGAGCACTCGGGTTCAGCGGGGTATTCGTGGGCTGCTACGAGGACGAGGTGCGCTGGCATGCGGAGGACCTCGCGGCCTTTGTGAGGCGCGCCAAGCAGGACGGCCTGGAGCCCTACGCGGTGCCGTGGGGCTACGGGCGCTTCATCGACCCCGATCCCTCGGTCGAGAGCCTCTACGTCCAGACTCACCCCGAGACATGCCAGGTTGATGCGCGCGGGCGGCGCTTGCGCAAGGCGTGCCCGAACCACCCGCAGTTCCTCGAGTGGTTCTCCTCCAGCATGCGGACCCTGGCCTGGCTCCTGGAGTGCCGCGGTTTTGTGTGGGATGAGCCCAGCTTCCACCACGGGCGAGGGGTGTGGTCGTGCCGGTGTCAGTACTGCAGCCGGCTGTTTCGGGCCAACTACGGCCACGACATGCCCCACGAGCTGACCGACCAGGTACTCGAGTTCCGGCGCAGCAGTGTCACGATCTTCATCCTCGCGGCGGCGGCGGCGATCCAGTCCGTGGACCGCCGCCTGCGCTCCTTCGTGATGCCCACTCCGCGCATGGGACGCGAGCAGTGGTTCACCGGCAACGAGGACCTGTCTCAGCTTGTGCAGTGCTCGGGGGTGGATGGGGTCTGCCTGATGGTGCCGTGGCAGGAGATGGGATGGGACATGGAGCACGGCATCCGCGAGGCTCACGACGGTCCCGGGCGCATCGTCCACGAGCACAGCCGGGGTTGCGGGCTGTGGCTGTCGGCCGGTGCGGGCCCGGCCGACCGCACTCTCGACGCCATCGAGTTCGCGGCTCGCGTCGGCTGCGATGCGGTGGTCCTGTCCGACTACACCAGCCTGATCGGTGCACGCGGCTTCCCCGCGCTGCAGGCCCCGCTCCGGGAGGTCCTCCATCGCGTTGCGCGGCTGTAGAGGTCATCAGGTGAACCATACCAGGTAGCGCTTGCCGACATCCTCGTCGATCGTCCCCACCAGGCCCCAGACGCCACCGGCAATGAGCATGTGACCGACGGCCAGTCCCAGGAACGGCGCCGCGAGCTGCCGATACAGGCGCGCGCCACCCAGTCGCAAGACCAGCCCCTTCACGAGCCAGACGACCAGGATCGGGAACCAGATCTGGTAGCCGAAGTTCGCGGCGATGGCCAGGCCCATCGGGTGGATCGGGAAGCGCAGGAAGCGTGAGCGCAACCCGAGCAGGCAGAGCGTGACGAGAATGCCGGCCCCGCGCCCGAGGAATGGCGCCAGCGGGATCGTCGTCGCGGTGCGCGACCGCGCCTGGAGGTTCTCAAGCTCGGCGACCGCCTGGCGGGTGCGGTAGCCTCCCTCCGTCGTGCCGCCATCCAACACGTTGTTGCCGTACTGGTAGGCGGCCGTGATGTGCGTCCAGTAGCCCAGGGCAGTGCCCAGCACGAGGCCCGCCAGGATCCCGGCGAACACGTGACTGCGCCGGATGCGCCCGAGGTCACCCGCCCGCAGCCCCTCGAGCTCACAGGCCGCGAACTGAGCGAAGATCATGCGGTTGATCACCGTCAGCACGCTGAAGTTCGTTTCGCACTTGAGGCGGTCGGCGGAGAACTTGCCCGGGCTGACCCACAGCTCGTAGATGGCCTGGGGGATGTCGCGGCGCGGCACGATGTAGCTGATGGGAAGACCTGTCTGCGCGCGGATGCGACCGTAGACCAGCGCCGAGGCAGCCGTGAGGACGACCAGTCCCAGGCTGACGCCAACCGACACTCCGGCGGCGACGCACATCAGCGTGAAGCCAACGAAGCCGGCAAGCGCCCCCCAGACCGCCACGCGGTATGGCATCCCCTCCTCCCGGTCATCCGCCGGCGCGGCGGTGAAGGCGGCCCGGAGCACCTCGCGCAGGTGATGACGGGCGGTGTAGACCACCATGATGGCGAGGCCGAGGTAGGCCCCGTGCCCCTGCTGGGCCTCCAACGGGAACTCGGGGATGCTGTAGCCGAAGAGCTGGGCGAAGAACGACTCGAACCTCAGGACGAGGTAGAACAGCCACGACGAGAACAGGATGTCGATCGGCACCATGTAGCCCAGCCCGACAATCTCGGGGCGGAAGGCCAGGAACAACGGGCGCAGCCCGGTCCACGGTCGCTGCGTGAGCAGGCCACTGAGATCGAGGCCGGTGCCGAGGGCCGGCAACTGCGGTGAGAAGGCATGGGCAATGTTCTGGGCATTGAACAGGGCACCGAGGGCGAAGCCGGCCCAGAACAGCGGCTGCCCCAGGACGTGGCCATGCCCGCCCGCCCGGTCGCCGCCCGGGGCGATGTCCAGTGCGAGCTGCACCAGCGGGAAGCCCAGGTGCTCATGATCGGCCCATGGCTTGCGCAAGAGCGCAAGCATGCAGTACAGGGCCAGGCTGAGCCCGACGAAGATGCCCCCCCACGTGATGAGCGGCAGGGCCCAGACACCCCACGGGACGAGGCCGCCCTCCGCTCCCTCACAGAACTGGCGGGCCGCCGTGTCATCGGCAACGGCCAGCCAGGGGGGGATCTGTTCGGCGAACAGGGCATAGTCGTTCTCGGGCCCGGCGAAATAGCGGGCGGAGGTGAGCGTGGGCAAGAGCTGGCGCATCACGTTGTCGCTGGACAGTGAGACGCCCAGACTCATCATCGTGTAGATGACGAGCAACTCCTGGCGCAGGGGGCCCCGGCGGATGCGCAGGAGGAGCACCAGCCCGGAGAGGATGAGCAGGCCCATCAGAGCCGGGACCGAGGGGGTGCCTTCCGATACCTGGCAGGTATGGGAGATCAGCGAGACCTTCTGCACCCAGAAGCTGCCGAGGGCGACGAGGCCGGCGCCGACCAGGAAGCTGCGTGGTGTGAAGCCGGCGTGGCGGGGGGGCTGCTGGCCTGCGGCCACAGAGGTCATGCTGGTGTATTCCGCGTGGTCGCCGTACTACCTCCCCCGCGGCCCGGCGGACGGTGAGCACCGCGGAGGCAATCACGACGACACGGGCTGAGGTTGACAGCGACTGTGTCGCGTCGTATCATGGTTGTGGCTTGAAAGAGGGACACCCCTGACTTCTACGCCCCGGCAGCCACGCCGGGGCGTATTTGGATTGTGCATGCTCCCAGA
>CAZIWQ010000649.1:0-4685 GCA_964542355.1 uncultured Armatimonadia bacterium | reverse complement strand
CAGGTCCTTCGCTGTCCCGCTCTGCGGGACGGCCGCTCAGGATGACATCTCCGGACGGTGCGGATGCGAGAGCAGGTCCTTCGCTGTCCCGCTCTGCGGGACGGCCGCTCAGGATGACATCTCCGGACGGTGCGGATGCGAGAGCAGGTCCTTCGCTGTCCCGCTCTGCGGGACGGCCGCTCAGGATGACATCTCCGGAGGCAAGTGCGGCTAGCAGCGGCGTCGCCACCACCGGGATGCTGTCCGTCCCCCCGAGATGCTCCCATGCGGCTGCATCCTCCCCCAGGCGCTCCTTCGGTGGAAGCGGCACCTTGCCGAGCGCGCTCCACTCCACCCGCTCTACCCCGAACACATCCCCGAGCAGCCACGGGGGCGCCTCCGCCGGGGCCACATGGCAACGGTCCAGCGTAGCGGTGGCCGGGCCGGAGATGAGCGTCCCTCCCCCCTCCACGAATCCCCGCAACCGCGCGGCCCACTCCTCGTCGATCAGGCGCAGCAGGGGAGCAACGACAAGGTCGTACTCGCCCCCCTCAGGCGGCGCATAGATCACGTCGGCCTCGAGGCCGCCGGCCCGCAAGGCCTCATACCACTTCGTCGCATACTCGCGATAGCGGATGCGCGGCGCGCCGTAGGCCGCACTCACCGTCAGTGACTGGCAGTTGTCGAAGTCCAGCAGGATCGCGGCCCGTCGCGGGTATGCCCGCCCGGCCAGCGCCTGCTGCACCCGTGCCAGCTCCGCCCCCACCTGCGACACCGCCGCGTAGCGCTCCGTGGCAGCCCCCGGGTGGTCGAGGATCCCGCGCCAGTACTGCTCCCCCCCGAAGCGGCACGTCCGCCAGCGGAAGTACAGGACCATGTCCGCCCCGTGGGCGATGGACTGCCAAGCCCACAGGCGGATGCGGCGGCAGTCATCGGCGGCCATCCCCATCGGCGCTCCGCTCTGCTGCTCCAGCATCCAGTAGCGGCGGCGCTTATAGCCCCGCGCGATCGCATGGAGCAACCCGAGCGTATCCGGACTGGGGTCAGGAGCGAACTGCCGGGGGTAGCAGTCCCACCCCACGATGTCGAGGTCGCGGTACAGGCTCGCACCGTCGAGGCCGTTCCAGCCGCTGAACATGTGGCACATGTTGTGGGTGATCGGCTGGCGCACCCCCGACGCGCGCAACGCCTCCGCCTGGGCGTTCAGGAACGCGACGTTGGAGTCGGAGAAGCAGCGCTCTGAGTCCAGGAGCAGCCCCGGGCTGTGCAGGTCCTGGCGGATACGTGGCAGTGGGACATCCTCGAAGCTGCGGAACTCGCCGCTACCGAAGACCATCCCGAGCCGGGCGTTGAGGGCCGCCACATCCCCGTACTTCCGTTCCAGCCAGCTCCGGAACTGTGCGAGGCAGCACGGGCAATAGCAGCGCGTGCCGTACATGCCGATCTCGTTGTCGAGCTGGAAGCCCATCACGGCCGGGTGGTCGGCGAAGCGCCTGCCCAGCGCCGCGGCGATGAGACCGGCCCGCTCACGGAAGCGCGGGTGGTTGACGCACAGCAGGCTGCGCCCGCCGAACTCCCAGCGCGTTCCGTCCTCGTAGCGCATGCGGCAGTCATGCTCCGGGGAGGTCGCGTTGACCAGCCACGCCGGGGGGCCCGCGGTCGGAGTGCCGAGCAGGACCGCCACCCCCTCGGCCCACAGCACCTCGATGGCCCGCTCCAGCCAGTCGAGGGAGAACTGCCCCTCCTCCGGCTCCATGCGGCACCAGGCAAACTCACCGAGGCGGACGACGGTGAACCCCGCCTCGCGCATCATGCGGGCATCGGTCGGCCACCGGTCTTCCGGCCAGTGCTCGGGATAGTAGGCGGCCCCGTACCAGATCGGCGTGTCAGTGCGTGGCATCGTGTTCCTCCGTGACGGCATGCCGTGTCCGCCTCACCCCCTGCCCCGATAGGCGTTGGGATAGGCCCTGCGAGCCGCCTCGGAGGGGCCGGACTACGAGCGCCGGCGCGTAGGCCGACCGTCCCGGTCGGCGGGGGGGGGCGCGTCGAGCGGGACGACGGCGCTGTGTTTAGGCCGCCCTGCCGGTGCCCGCGCGAATCGCGCCTGCAGGTCACTGTCATCCTGAGGAGCGCTTGCGGCTTCGCAGAAGCCGCAGCGACGAAGGATCACATTCCGCACACAGACGCCTTCGGCTGATGCTGATCCTTCGCCAGAAGACCGCTACGCGGTCTGGGCTCAGGATGACAGGACCGCCGGACGACGCGAAAAACAGCGGCGTCGGGACGCTCGACCTACGCGGCGGCGTGGGCGTGTCGAGCGGGACGCTCGACCTACGCGGCGACGCGAGGGTGTCAGTATCTCCCGGTCGCCAGGCCGACGTCCAGCAAGCTGAGCCAGTTCTCGCGCTCCAGGTTCGTCATCGTCGGCCAGCCGAAGGGTGTCGCCGTGGGGGACAGAAGGAAGCCTCCGCCCTCCATGCCGGTCGCGACGGTCTGCTCGACCAGGAGACGAAACTGCGAGGCCGGCATCGTGCACAGGTCGTGGTGCTGGATGTTGCCGACGAGACACAGATCCCGCCCGACGCGCCGCTTGGCCTCGGCGAGGGTCACGTCGCCCATCGGCGGGGGCTCAATCGGGTGAAGCGCGCCCGCGCCCATCGCCACGAAACCCTCCAGCACCGGACCCATGCGCCCGTGACAGTGCACCAGGGCGACGCCGCCGGCGTTGCGAATCGTCGTGATGAATTCGCGGTCCGGGCCGACCACCCACTCGGTGAAGTCGCGCGGCGATTGCAGCGGGGGGATGCACAGCTCGGGGCCCACGTAGCCGAAGACCGGCCCGACGCCCTGCGCGATCACCCAGGCGTACCAGGCGTTCACGCGCCGTGAGAACTCGGCGATCAGGCTGTCGATCAGCCCGCGTTGCTCGATCGACCAGACCGCGAACCGCTCCGACCCGATCAGATTGTTGACGGCATACATCGGGTCGGCGGGGCCACTGACCATCACCTGCCCGCGCTCCCCCAACTCTCGCTGCAGCGTGAAGAACCCTGAGCAGTCGGGCTGCACGGGCACGTAAGGGATGGACAGGAGCCTGTCCACGTCCTCGTCGCTCTCCAGCAGGTACTTGCGACGATAGCCGGGCTTGCCCGCCGGGCTGACGTAGTTCACCTCGGTGAGCTCGCCACGCGGCGTGGTGTAGGTGGTGACGTGCTCCCGGAAGTCGGGGTGGCTGGAGGGACGCTGCTCGCTGCGCACGGTGACCTCGTCAGAGGCACTGAGGAACACCCCGCTGCCGACACCCCACCAGTGGAGGATGTCGGCGCGCTCCAGGTAGGCGTCGACAACAGGCTGAATGGAAGGGTGCACTTCCCCCAGCCACGGATGAATGCCCCAGCCCCAGATGGGGACGCGGTCGGGGACGCCGCCGCGGAGGGCGGTGAGGAGACGTTGGCGACTGGTCATGGAGGCACCCCCGGATCGTGGCTCGAGCCTGCTTTGTTCATGAACACCCCGGGGCTCCGCCCCAGGCCCCGCCGGGGCCACCGGCCCCGGACCCCGTTTCGCAGCAGCATTGGCCCTGGCGGCGGGCGGAGGATTCTCCGCGGCGACCGCGGGCACCTCGCTGAGGCACGCGGACGGAACCGGACACCGGCGCCGGTGTCTGCCTTCCGCGAAGGCTCAAGCTCCACCCAGGGGGCGGCAGCGATGATCGTGTCATCGCCACGGTTGCAGCCCATCGCCATGTCGGCCGGCCGCTTGCTCTTGTGCGTCGCCTCCGCCTGCCTGATGGCCGCGGCGTTCCCCCCGGTGGACCTGCAGTGGCTGATGTGGCTCGGGCTGCTGCCACTGCTGTCTGCCCTGCATGGGCGTCCCCCGCGGGAGGCTGCGGCCTATGCCGGCCTCTTCGGGTTCGCGTTCTTCGCCCTCACCGTCCACTGGCTGTGGAACCTGTTCGGGGCCTTCTCCAGCAGCTTGTTTATCATCTCGGCCCTCTTCCCCGCCCTCTTCGGCTGGCTGTACGCCCATGCCGAGCGCCGCTTCAGTCCCGGTGTGCTGGTAGCGCTGACTCCCACTCTGTGGGTGGCAACGGAGTACCTGCGGGCCGAGTGCTGGGCCCTGCGCTTCGGCTGGGGCGCCCTCGGGTACTCGCAGGCCGGCACCCCGGTCATGCAGCTTGCCTCGATCGTCGGCGTCTACGGGGTGACATGGCTGGTGGTGCTGGCCAACGCCATCGTGTACTGGACGCTGATGCGACCGAATGACCGGGGAGTGCGGCTGTGCTGGCTGGCGGGGTCGCTCCTGGCCGGAGGGATGGTCGTGCGTCGTCGCCGTTGCCTTCCGCCATGCGGTCGCGCTCGGGGGAGCGCTCCTACCACGGCATACGGCGACGGCGGACGGCGGCGGCGCGGCACAAGTCCGCGCCGTACAACGGCACGGCGGCGCGCCACAGGTGCGCGCCCTACAACGGCACGGCGGCGCGCCACAGGTGCGCGCTCTACAACGGCACGGCGACGGCGGCGGGGGATGAACCCCCGCCCTACAGACGGCACGGCCAACGGCTGCGACCGGGACGGTCGCGGTCCCAGGAACGGCTCGCAACATGGCAGTATCGACAAGCGAATGCCTCGCGCCGTTCCCCACCACGGCCGTTCCGCTGTCCGCCGTCCCCTCATCCCACGCCCCTCATCCCACGCCCCTGGCCG
>CAZIWQ010000648.1:4360-4689 GCA_964542355.1 uncultured Armatimonadia bacterium | reverse complement strand
CACGCGGTGGTACTGGTCGCTCCAGTCCCACACCCAGTAGCCATGCACCCACAGCTCGCCGATGTCCTGCCAGCGCGTCGGGCGGTCGCCGGAGTAGGCCCAGCGGCCGTAGTGGCTGTCGCTCTCGGTCTTCACGAGGGTTCCGCCCCGGGGGATGGACGCGATCTTGAGCCACTCCCCGGCGTTGGGGTAGCGGGCAAGGGGCATGTAGCGGGTGTCGCAGATGAGCTGCGCCGCCGCCCCCCCGACCGGCGTCGGTCGCGCGAGGTCGGTCACTCCCGCGGCCTTGAGGTCAACCTGCACGACCTGGCTGCGCGCGGCGGGGTCGA
>CAZIWQ010000648.1:0-4350 GCA_964542355.1 uncultured Armatimonadia bacterium | reverse complement strand
GGGTCGCTCACCGGCTTCCAGTCGGTCAGGCGGGCGCCGCCACGCAGGCGCACGGTCTCTCCGGGCGCCGCCTGCCAGGTGATCGGGGCCCCGGGAGCCCCGGAATCGTCCGCCCCCAGCGTGAGCGTCTCGGTCACCCGGTAGACACCCCCACGCAGTTGCACGGTCACCGGGCCGGCCGCCCGCAGCTTGCGGACTTCATCACGGGCGCGAGCGAGACTGGCAAAGGGACCGTCGGTCCCGTGGGGGTTCGGCGCGGGCAGCTTGCCGGACCACGCATCGTTACCGCTCGTCGCGACGTACAACATGGTCGGCCGGGCCGCGTGGGCCGGGGCCAGACAGGACGCGACCAGACTCAGTGCAAGCAGCGTGTAGCGCATGGCAATCTCCCTCTCTGTCACTCCTGCGTCTCCGTCACCAGGGCTTCCCACGAGTCACCCACGCCATAGTCGTACACGCCGAAGCGCGCCGCCTTGCCGGGGGTCCCGAAGGCCTCTTCCAGTTGCGCCGCCGGGAGCGCTTGCTCCAGGTAGAGATCGTAATCGGACGTTCCGGTGATCCACTGCCGGCCGTCGACGCCGCGCAGGCGCAACGAGGTCTTGCCATCCTCCGTCTCCACGCGGGCCCCGGCGAAGCGGTCGTGGTAGACCGGCTGCGCATCCTGCGCGTTGATGGGGAAGGACGCGAAGGGGATCGGCGCGTCGTTCTCGATGATCCCGGGCTTGTACCCCACTGGCAGCCCCCGGGCCAGGAGGCTGGTCTCCTTGAGCTCGACGATGGTGCGCTGCCCCTGCTGCCGCGCCGACACGACTGCGTACATGGACGATCGCCCGGTGCTGTGCAGCCGCACCCAGCGCCCACCCGGCGGCAGCAGGCCATCGAGGGTGACCGTGTTCGCTACGCGATCGACAGCGGCGATCTTGCCCCGGCGGGCCCCGGAGTCTCCGGCCGCGAGGGTGCCACAGCGGGCCTGGCGCACGAGCTTGCCGTCCACCAGCGTCCGAGCCGCGATGCCGATGTCGCGCGGAACTCCGCGCCGGATGCCCTCCCGGCCGGAAGGGGCGTAGATGCTGATCTCGTCCACGGCGGTGCCACGGGTTACGCGGACCTGCAGGGGCCAATCGCCACTGGCGGCCACGGCCGTGATGCGCGGTGCGGCCGCACCCCGGTAGGGCTCCAGGACCGTCAGGAAGCGGCTCGCGAGACCCTCGGTCGCGCTCTCGCTCCGCACGAACAGGTAGGGCAGCAGCCAGTCTGCCGGACGGGCGGGAGACCGGCCGTGGCCGAAGACAAGCTGCTTGGGCCCATCTACCGGCACGACATGGAGGCGCAGCCCCGCGGGTTCGGCCAGCTTGTAGGCCCAGTGGAAGGTGGCCGCGCGGTCGAGCGGCGCGCGCTTGACCCCGGTGACGAAGCACAGGCCGTCCTGCGTCTCCCTGCCGCGCAGGTTGAGGTACTTGCCGCTGAAGGGCACGTCCGGCCCGGCGGCGGTGCCCGTTGGCTGCTCCGTCCAGGCCAGGTCGGGCAGCGTGGGAGTGCTCTTCACGCTGTGCCAGCTCTGGTCATGGCGCCTCCCGCCGGAAGCTACGAACAGGTCCACCAGATACGCTGCCTCCGCGCTCTCCTCTACCATCACGCAGATCCGTTCGTAGCGCGACACGGGCGGCTGCTCGGGAGCGATGGTGGGGTGGTGGCGATAGGGCTCGTGCGCCACCGCCGTGGCTTGCACCCAGCCTGCGTCGCCCACCAGCGAGACCCAGCCGGTAGGCACCATGTGGGGGCCGAGAGGCTGGCAGCCATCCACGACCACGGTGTTGTGCGTATACAGGTTGGAGTCCCACTGCTGCCGGTAACTCCAGGTGAAGGGATAGCCGAGATCTGGCAGGTGGGCGATCTCATCGGCGAAGAGGTACAGGGAGAGGTAGTCGTCCTGGGCGTGGCCCATCAGGGCGGAGTAGTTCACCGCCGCCTCGCGTCGGTGGCGACCCTGCCCGCTATGCAGGTACGCAAAGCCGTAGCCATCCAGCAGCCGTGTGCCGAGGCTGATCCTGGCCTCGGGCCGGGCGGCGGCCCTCCGCAGCTCCTCCTCCGGGGAGGGAGCGTACAGGTCCAGGCCGGTGGGCATGGCATTCTTGACTCCGAGTGCGGCGGTGGCGAGCGTTGGGTCGCGGTAGCGCAGGTAGCCTGTGACGCACTCCGCCGGAACTCCGGGGTGTAGTAGTCCAGGGCGAGGATCTGCGTGAAGAAGTCGTACATGGCGCGCGCCTTGGGCTCGGCCATGATACGCGGGAACTCGGCCGCGGGGTACTGGTCCGGGCGGCGGCTCCGCAGCTCTTCCATCAGGTCCGCGACGCGCACGTAGTTGAGTTTGATGCGGTCGTAACCGGGTCCCTCGTAGCCGCCGCCATCGCGCGTGAGGAAGTTCGACATCACCCAGCTCGTCGGCGCGTAGCCGGAGTAGTAGGCAAAGCGCATCATGTCGCGGCTGTTCGGGCGCTCGTCGCCATAGTCGTCCATGACGAGGGCCAGAACCGCCGCCGCCTCCTGGTGATGCCCGGGGTTGCCCTGCAGCGCGCCGTCCACGAGCCCGTGCATGGCCTGCCGCAGGAGGTGCTCCTCGACGAACTGCCGCGCCTCGGCCGGGCTGCCGGCGGGGAGTCCCCGGCGCTGGAGGAAGGCCAGGAGCTCCGGACTCTGCTCGTAGATTGGCCAGATCGCATCGTAGGCCAGGGCCAGCCTCGGGATCGTGATGCACTCCCAGATGTAGTCCGTCACCCCGCCGGAGCGCGGGCCGTACCTGCCCCCGTAGCATTCGCTGCTGTGGTACTTCGGCCCGGGGAATTGATCCGCGAGGGCGGCGAGCAAGATGGCGGCCTTGTGGGCGTAACGGCGGTCGTCGGTCAGCAGATAGGCCTCCGCCAGCGAGCAGATCGTGGGGCGCACCCAGCCCAGGTAGCACACATGGGTCCAGTAGCTGATGAACTGGTAGCGCTTCCCATTCACCATGCAGCCCTTGCCGTCGTCGGGATGGGGGCCGCTGGTGAGGTCGCCGGCGGCGAAGTCGTTGCTGGGGTACATCTCGCCGCCCACGGGGCAGATGAGCTTGTACGGGTGCTGCTCGAGGCTGAGACGCCACGGGTAGAAGCCGTTGTAGCGTTTGATCTCCGTGCCGTGCACCGGGCAGGTGGAGGTCGGGTCACTCGCCCACTTTCGCGGGATGCTGATGGGGGGCATCATGGCGAAGACCTGCTCATCGCTGAGCTTGACCTGGCGGGCGGCCCCCACATAGCCCTCCAGGGGGCAATCCCGGTCCGGCGGAGGCTGTTCCATGATGCGTTGGGCCTGCCGGCCGGCCCAATCGCAGGCGGCGACGTTCGCCCTGGCGGCCGCGATCCGCGCGGGCGTGTAGTAGGTGCGCCCCTGCTTGGCCGACGCGGCCGAGCCGGCCAGCGCACTCAGCGCAATGAACAGCCAGAGGAGTCGCTCGGGGCCCATGGTCATCAGCTCTCGCGCCGCAACACGCGCCCCCAGTGCTCGGCGGACGTGACTGAGTTGTCCACCGCTACTTGCCCGTTCACGACGACGAACGGCATTCCGGTGGGGTACTGATGGGCGTCAATGAAGGTCGCGTTGTCGCTGACGGTGGCCGGGTCGAAGACGACGACATCGGCGATGTACCCGGGGCGGAGCCAACCACGGTCGCGCAGCGCAAAGCGCCCGGCCGGCATCGCGGTCATCTTCGCGATCGCCTCCCCGAGTGGCATGAGGCGCTCCTCGCGCACGTACCTGCCCAGCACGCGGGGGTAGGTACCGTAGTTGCGCGGGTGGGTGGCGTACTGGCCGAAGACCTCGAGGTGGGCGTCGGTGCCGACCATCACCAGCGGGTGGGCCAGGATCCGCCGCAGGTTGTCTTCGCTCATGGTGAAGCCGACGGCGCCGATGCGGTGCTGTTCGTTGCGCCGCTCGATCTCCAGGGCCACCTCGATCGG
The DNA here is from genome assembly GCA_964542355.1 of uncultured Armatimonadia bacterium. Classification (GTDB taxonomy): domain Bacteria; phylum Armatimonadota; class Zipacnadia; order Zipacnadales; family JABUFB01; genus CAZIWQ01. The sequence goes on along the minus strand of CAZIWQ010000648.1, from coordinate 361 downwards.
CTCCGCTTGCCACGCGGCCATGAGGTCAGCCACGGTCTTGCCGTCCACCTCCGGGTCGGGGACCTGGAGGGAAGTGAACATCAGCTTGTCCGGGCCACCCAGTTCGGCCAGCAGGTCTGCGATCTCCTGGCGGAAGTGCGCGATGACATCGGGATCCGTGAGGTGCTCGCGCCCCCCGCGCTTCTGCGCTTCCTCATAGCACCAGCGATTCATGATGTTGGTGGAGCCGCCATGCCAGCCGATGTACGGGTAACGATCGGCGGCCACGTCCAGGCCGCATGCCACTGCGTCCTCCATCATGTCCAGGACGAGGTCGAGCTTGTCCCAGTGGGCGGGACCATTGGTTTTGAGGTGTGAGATC
>CAZIWQ010000647.1:0-4690 GCA_964542355.1 uncultured Armatimonadia bacterium | reverse complement strand
GTATGACGGCATGATCCGCGTGGATCTCTCCCTGGCGCCCGGCACCGCGGCGACCACCCTCGATGAGTTAGTGCTGGAGGTCCCGCTGCAGGCCCGCCACGCCCGCTACCTGTACCACTTCCCCGGCCGCTGGGGCAGTATCCAAAACAGCGGGTTCCTCCCCCGGGACGGCTGGGCCCATGCGTTCAAGCCGTTTGTGTGGCTGGGAGACGAGGACCGCGGGTTCTCATGGTTCTGCGAATCCGACCAGAACTGGACCCCGGCCGACGTGAACCGGGCCCTGACCATCGACCGTGCCGGCGAGGTCGTCACCCTGCGCTGCCACCTGGTCGGCAAGCCTGTGATGCTTACCTCCCCGCTGAAGTACACCTTCGGCTTCGAGGCCACCCCCGTCAAGCAGCCGGAGAAGACGGTGTGGGATTACCGCATCACCCACCACGGTAGCTATGGGCTCGAGTCGCGGCCGGCCAGTTTGACGGGGGCCCTCACCTACTCCCCGGCCGGTCACATCCGCGCGGAGCAGGGGACCTTCGAGTGCTGGTATCGCCCCGCGTATGACACGGAGCGCGAGACACCGGTCGCCCAGCGCAAGCATCTCGACAACCGGGGCCTGTTCTCACTGCGGTGGGCCGGAGAGATCGCCACCGGCAGCAACTGCGGGCTCTACTGGAACGGCCATGTCCAGGGCCTCGTCGCCTACTCGCGCAAGGATGGCAAGGTGACCCATTACCAGGAGGCGCCGTTCGACTGGAAGGGCGGCGAGTGGCACCATGTCGCGATGACCTGGAGCGACCAGCTCCGCATCTACGTGGACGGCAAGCTGCTCTCCGGGATGCCGAACCGCGCGTTCTTCCCCTATCCGGTGGAGCAGGCGCAGATGATCGTGGGCGGTGACCGGCCGCTGGCCTCCGTCGATGAGCTCCGTATCGTCAGTGAGGCGCGGCCCCCGGCACCCGCTCCCGGCCCGTACACTCCCGACGCGCAGACGCTGCTCCTGGAGCACTTCGAGGACTATGGCAAGGTCGGGCAGCCGACGGCCGGCACCGCCGACGGCGATGTGGGGTTCGGGCCGGCCAAGTACGGCCAGGGCGTGATCTGGCAGGCGGACGCCGGGCTCTCGCAGCTCCAGTGGCTGGCCCGCCAGGGCGTCCGCACCATCTGCTTCCACGAGCACTGGTCTCCCTACCAGTCCTACCCCGCGGTAACCGCGGAGAACCGCCCGCGGCTCAAGAGCCTCGCCGACGCGTGCCGCAAGGAGAACGTGGGGCTACTGCTCTACATGTCGCGCCAGTTCGCCGACAATGCGCCGGAGTGGGAGCTGTACTCCGAGGAGGCCCTCCAGGCCCCGCGCGGCGGCGCCTACACCCGCTACCCCCCGCAGAATGCCTACTGTGTTTGCTGGCGCAGCAGTTGGCGCGACTTCTGCCTCTATCACCTGGCCCAACTGCTGGACGAGTTCGGCCACGAGGGCTGGTATCTCGACGGCCCCGAGTGGCCCATGCCCTGCACCAACACCCACCATGGCTGCGGCTACACCGGACCGGACGGGAAGCTCCACCCTACCTATGATATCTTCGCCACCCGGGAGTTCATGCAGCGGCTGTATGTGCTGACGCGCCAGCGCCGGCCACAGGGGCAGCTCAACATCCACAACTCGACGGTGATGGTCATCCCGACGCTCGGGTGGGGCACCAGCACGTGGGGCGGCGAGCAACTGGACGCGTGCAAGCCACCGGTGAAGACGCTCGACATCCTGCCGATGGACGCTTTCCGCACCGAGTTGATGGGCCGCCAGTGGGGAGTCCCCTCCGAGTTCCTGGTCTACGATGGGATGCCCTACTACTCCCGGGACTTGTTGGCCTACACGCTGCTACACGGGGTGCTGATCCGCCCCGGCGACGCGGCCTCCATGACTCGCATCGCGGCCCTGTGGAAGGTCTACGACGAGTTCCCGTTTGGGGACGCGACCATGCATCCGTACTGGGACAATGCGGACCTCTTGACCTGCTCGCCGCAGGGGGTCTATGCAACGGCATACGAGCGGCCCCGGGACGGGCTGCTGATCTTCGTCAGCAACCTGGGTGACGCGAAGGTAGAGGCCACTATCGGTGTGACGGTGGACAAGGTGCAGGGCGCCGGGCCGTTGAAGGCATGGGATGCGATGACGGGGCAGGCGGTGGCGATGGACGGCGGGAACATGCGGCTGGAGATCGAGAGCTGGCGTTACCGCGTGATCCGCGTGACCCGCGAGGCGAAGGGGTAGACCGACTGTCCCGCCTCCGACATCCACCTTCACGCGTAACAGAGCACAAGACCAAGGAGACGAGCACCATGCGGTCCCTCTTCCTGATGCTGCTGTGCACACCGCTGCTCCTCGCCCTCTGCGCCACCGGGGCCCTCACCGCGGACGCGCCGCCGCAGGGCGACCTCGCGCTCCCCGCGCAGGCCACGGTCTTCGGGCCATTCGCCCGCGAGGACGGCGTGCCCGCGCCGGAGCTCCTGTCCCGCATCCCGGAGACGCTCGTGATCGGCGCCAAGCAGGCCGCCGGACGACCTGCCACCTTCGACGCCCGCCGCTGCCTCGACTGTGCACCGTTCTGCGGCACACCCGTCGGCAACACCGCCTGGGTCTACCTCGCCTTCACCGCCGACACCGCCGTACCGACGACCTTCGGGTTCGGGGCGGACTGGTGGTACGCGGCGTACCTGGACGGGAAGCTGATCTCCGACACGGTCAGCGGTGGCGACCAGGGAAACATCGCCTGGCCCCCGAGCATCCGCGACTTCTCCGCCACAGTGGAGCTGACCCGGGGGCCTCACGTCCTTGCCGTGCGGCTCCTCCGCGGGTCCGGGTCGGCGATGCTGGCCGTTGGCGGACCGCGCGACCTCAAGAACCCCGCGATCCGCAAAGCTCCCGTGCCCGCTTCGGCCCAGGTCAGCACCGTCACCCGGGCCGGCTATCACGAGGGCCCGCCGGCCGGAAAGAAGTGGAAGCTGGTCTTCAGCGACGAGTTCGACGGCACGGCGCTCGACACCGTCAAGTGGAACGTGCAGCCGCAGAACCCGTGGAACTGGCCGGGAATCAAGACCAGCCCCTCCAGGGACAACCTGTTGCTGGATGGCCAGGGCGCACTGGTCCTCCAGTTGACCCGCGACCCGGACGGCACGGTGCGCCATTTCGGCAGCATCAACAGTCGCTTCGGGAAGGCCTACGGCTACTTCGAGACCCGGGTGCAGTTCTCGCGCCAGCCCGGCTGGTGGACCGCCGTCTGGATGGCCGGCTACCCCTATGACTGCGGCGTGGACGGCTTCGTCAACTCCCAGGAATTCGACATCTTCGAGGACTTCTACAAGCCCAAGAAGGAGAACGACATCAGCCATTGCTACCACTGCAGCGTCAAGCTGGCGGTCCTCCCCGGGGATCAGGGCAATGCCAAGGGTGTTGGCGAGGGCGGCATCCTGGGGAGCACGAAGCTCGGCCGCACCTCCAGCGGCCGCAAGGTGCTCATGGAGCAGTATGAGGGGTGGCATACCGTCGGCTTCCAGTGGACGCCGCTCGAGCACATCTTCTACGTCGACGGCCAGGAGACGCTGCGGCAGACCTACCGCGAGGTCCCGATGACAAACGTACCGCAGAAGGTGTGGATCAGCGGCTGCCTGTCGGTGCCCAAGGACAAGGATGCCCGGCCGTTCTACGGCCGTCTCGAGGACGCGCAACTCCCCGACCGACTGGTCGTGGACTACGTGCGCGTGTACGAGGAGGACACCGGCGCCCGCACGCCTCCCCGGGTGACGCTCGCGATCAAGGGGAACGGGCCGTTCAAGGAGGGCGATCCCGTGAGCTTTGACGTCACGGCCACGGCGCCGCAGGGCAAGGTTGCCTCACTCCTGCTGTTCTCCATGGGCCGGATCCGGGCCGAGCAGAAGGTAGATGCCGCCGAGGCGAAGGCGACCTTCACGCTCACCAACCTGTTCCCCGGAGTCACCAACACGCTCATCGCCATGGCCCGCGACGACGCCGGCCTGATCGGCCAATCCGCACCAGTCAGGCTGGAGCTGGTTACCGGGAGGGAGTACACCGGAACGCCCTGGCAGGGCAAGCCGCTGGCCATTCCCGGTACAGTCGCGGGCGGCTCGTATGACGAGGGTGGCAACGGGGTGGCGTTCCGCAGCGCCGTGCTCGGACCCAGCGACGCCCGCCTCGAGTTCCGGAAGACCGAGTTGGGCGCGCTGCCGGAAGCGGTGGAAGTGGGTGGCGATCGCGCGCAGTGGATCTGCTATGAGGTTGATGTGGCCGCGGCCGGCGAGTATGAGGTCGAGCTGTTCATGAACCGGCCGGACTACTCGACGAAACAAGCGACGGCGGGCGAGGCTGACCGCGAGGGCACCATCCGCCTGTGCCTCGGACAAGCCGGCACCGCCGACAGGTCGTTGCTGGAGTGGAAGCTGGCCAGCTCATGGAATTCCGGCAACGGCTGGCGGACACCCCAGAAGTCGGTGGGCAAGCAGACGGTCCGGCTCCCCGCCGGCCGCCACAAGCTGATCATGCGGTTTGATGACATCACTACTCAGTTCACGTTCTTCTGCAAGCTGGTGTTCAGTCCGGCTGTGAAGGCCGGGGGATAGTGCCGCAACCAGCCGTGGGAAGCCGTTGCGCGCGGTCGTGCGGAGGGGCCGGACTACGAGGGCC
>CAZIWQ010000646.1:913-4693 GCA_964542355.1 uncultured Armatimonadia bacterium | reverse complement strand
CGCGGAGATACTGAGGCCCGCGACCCGCGCCCTGGTCAGGCCGGCGGCGGTGAGGCATCGCGGCGTCAGGTGGCAGGCAGTGGCGCGCACGCTCACGCCCGGCAGCCGGAGTGGCCCGAGCCCGGCGACCGCCGCGGCAGCCCCGTCACGGATGGCGTAGTGGCTCCCGGCGCCCAGCCGACAGGCCTCGATCGGCTGCGCCCGGGCGCCCGGCGGGGTGACGTAGAACAGGTTGCCGAACTGATAGCTCTGACCCGTGCGGAGGCTTGCCCCACCCGCCTCCACCAGCTTACGCGCCTCCGTGAGCGGCCGCGGCGGTGAGTTGAGCGAGCCACCCGCCGCCTGCTTCTGGGAGAGCGCCGCCTCTGAGCAGGCGATGAGGGTGAACTGCCCCTGCTCCCGCGCACTCACCCACCGGCGCCCATGCAAGTCGGCCTGCCCCAACGTCCGCCAGAGGCACTGGAAGTTGTAGCTGCCCGGCGCCACCGCTGTCAGGTCATCAATCACCAGCGTGTACCGCCCGTCCGGTGAGATCAGGCAGCGATCCCAGTCCACGCCGTTGTAGTCGCGCAGGCGGGACACGAAGATGCCCCCGGCGCCGAAGCCGGCCTCCGCACGGATCTGCGCCAGCTCCGGGACATGCCCCGCCCAACCGTCCTTGAGCACCGTGATACTGTTGTGCTCGGAAAGCGACGGGATCATGTAGCCGTCGTCGAAGAGGAAGGTCTGCCCCCGCGCGCTGTAGTTGATGATCGCGTTGGCGTCGGGGTGCGAGTGGAACCCATAGCCGACGCCGCTCAGCGACAGGTAGCCGGCGGTCGGCTCCAGCCCGCTGCGGAAGGTCACCTTGTCGAAGCACTGCTCGAGTGGGAAGGTGCGCTCGCGCTCGTACGCCCGCCGGTCATAGAGCCAGCGGTCCAGGGGTGCCCGCCGGAGGCCCACCAGGTCCTCGGGACGCTTGCGGGGGAGCACCTCGGGCGGCACCCACCCGAACGTCCTCGCCCCCCCGTGCTGGTCCCACCACCAGAGATAGCGGCCATCCTTGTACAGCCACGCGGCCAGCGGGTAGGAGGAGACGAGGTAGCTCCCGAAGCCGGTGGCATCGCCAAAGCCCGACACAGTGCCAAACGGTGTGCTGATGATGAGGTCGTAGTCAACGGCGCGGCGGAAGGCATCGCTGGTGAAGTAGCTCTCGTCCGGCCGATGCAGGGCCCACAGGTAGTTGCCGGTGAGCGTAATGTCGCCGTAGCCGGGGCAGTCCTCATTCACCTTCCACGCCTGCATGTTCGGGGCGTAGTAGATATCGAAGTTCTTGAGCAGGCGCTGCCCGAGCTCCAGGTCGGGGTAGTAGCGGCCGAAGTACATGCCGGCGAAGGCCGCGCCGGTGGCGTTCCAGTTGTTGCCGTGAGGCTCCGGGGAGGGCGTGAGTGTCTGCCGGGCGTAGGTCAGACGCCCGGCGAAGCGGTAGAAGATGTCGGTGAGCGCTTGCCGGTCAGCCTCGCTGAAGGCCGGCCCCTCCTCGATGCGGTCGAACTGCTGGAAGATCTGTTGGCAGGTGCGGACGTCATCTGCGGCACCCTCCGCCGCGTAGAGGGCGTCGAGCCTGCGCATGGCGCACAGGAACAGGCGCGCCCAGACCGGATCACCCGTGAGCCAGTAGTCGTCGGCGTAGCCTGCCGCGACCGCCCCCATGGAGCGGCTGGAGGGCTCCGCGTCGATCCGCTGCTCAGCGCCGGCGATGCCCGCCGCGTCGAGGCTGGCCCGCTTCTTCTCGTCGCAGACCTCGATGACGGGGCCGAGAGGGCCGCCCCTAGCGGCGGCGATCAGCTCGAGCAGCCGGTCGGTCCCTGCCTGCAAGCCCGCCGCAGTCACCGCGCCGATCGTCACCACGTTGGTGCCCGTCAGCCACGGATTGTGTACCGTGCGCAGCTCGTAGCTCTTCGCGCCGGTGGGCCAGCCGTAGTCGGCCCGGATCAGTTGCCGCAGGTAGAGCCGCTCGCAGACCGGGTTCACGGCGAAGACGCCGAGGGCGATCACGTGCTTCCTGCGCAGCGTCTCATCCGTCACCTGCGCGGCAGGCACGACGGGCGGCGCGACCCCGCAGGCGCGCTCCACCGCCGTCGCGATCCTGCTCCCCGCCTCGGCGTAGTCTGCGCCCGGGGGCACGGCGATCACACAACTCGCCTGGCCGTCCTTCGCGAGCGCCGTCTCCAGGTACATCGCCTTGAGTCTGCCAACCGATTGCCCCGTTGCGGGCACCGCGATCACAATCGCGAGCACGGCGAGCAGGAAGATGGGTCGGTGGACGTGCATGTCACCCTCCATGGTAGAGGAAGCTAGAGGAGCGGCCCCGCCGCGGAAGCCCCGTGGCGGGGACGCTGGCGATCGGGTGGGAGGGCAGGCGGCCCATCCCTCTGAGCGCTTCAGTGCCCCCGTGGCCCCAGCACCTCCGCGAGAACCCGCAACAACTCGCCCAGGTCAAAGGGTTTCTCAATGCTGCGGGCGGCCCCGAGAGCGATCACCTCGTCGTGCAAAGCCCTCTCGAGACGACCTGACATGACGACCAGGGGCGGCGCGCCGTTCCCCATGCTGCGGCAGAACTCGGCGACTGCCCGCCCGCCGCCACCGGGCATCGTCAGATCGGAGAGCACGACGTCGAAGCTCTGCCGCCCGAGTGCCTCGACTGCTTCACCGGCGGTCACTACCGTGGTCAGCTCGCAGCCGATCTCGTCGAAGAGCTCCCGCAGGAGGTCAAGCAGATCAGTTTCGTCCTCCGCGACGAGAACTCGGGCCCCCCTCAAGCTGGCCGTGGCCCGGGGGGCCCAGGGACTGCCATCGGCGACCTCCTCAAGGGGTGCCGTGTCCTCGGACAGGGGGAGGCGGATCTCGAACCTCGCGCCCGACCCAACCTCGCTGCTCACAGCGATGGTTCCCCCGTGTGCCGCGACCAACCCGCGCGATACTGACAGTCCCAGGCCCGAGCCGGGTGTCTCGCTCTCGCCCAACCTCCCCTTCGTGGTGAAGAAGGGCTCGAAGATGCGGTCGAGATGCTCGGGAGCAATCCCTGCCCCCGTATCAGTGACCCGGATGACAGCCTCCCCCGGTTCGACCTCAGGCGAGCGGTACTCCGTGCGGACCGTCAAGGTACCGCCCCCGGGCATGGCGTGGCTGGCGTTGATGATCAGGTTGAGGAAGACCTGCTCCATCTGGGCGGCGTCAAAGACGACACAGTGGCCCGGGGACGCGTACTGCCTGACGACAGTGATCTCCGCATTCCCCAGTTGTCGGCTTGCGACAGCAAGGGCAGCCTCCAGCGATGTCTCGAGATGGCCCGCCCGTCTCCGTGGCTCATCCGGGCGGGCGAAGGCCATCAGGTTCCTTGTGATCTCGCCGCCGCTGCGGGTGGACTTCAGCACGATCTCAACGAGCTTCTGGCAGTCGACGCGCCCTAGCTCTACCAACTGGGCGGTGCCACCCAGGCTCTGCAGCAGGTTGTTGAGGTCGTGTGCAACACCTGCTGCCAGTTGCCCCACCGCCGCCAATCGGTGTTCCTCCTCCGCCATCTTGAGCGCCGTAATGTCGGATCCGGTCGCCTGTGACTCGGCAATCCGTCCGGTCTCGTCGAAGAAGGCGCGGTGCGTCCACCGCGTCCAGCCGCTCCTGCCGTCGGCGAAGGAGAACGGCAGCTCCATGGTGGCCGTGGGCCGTTGTGGCGACAGGCCGGCCACCACCTCGGTCACCTGGGCCCGGGGGTCCTCAGGCATCAGGTCGTAGAGGTTG
>CAZIWQ010000646.1:0-903 GCA_964542355.1 uncultured Armatimonadia bacterium | reverse complement strand
CCCAACGAGGCTCTCCGGCGAGCGGCCAAAGAAGCTGCTGTATGCGTCATTGACGAAAGTGATGGTGCCGTCTGGCAGGGACCGGCAGATCATCTCCGTCTGGTCCTGCACGATACGGCGGAACAACTCCTCGCTGGCTTGCCGCGCCCGGACTTCCCGTTCCAGTTGCAGCATCTTCTGCTCGAGCTTGCGGATGAGTGCCTCGTTGTACTGCCGGAAGTAGACCACCTCGTCAGGCTGTGATTCCAATGGCGTGGCCGACTCACCCGCGCGATGCGCGTCCAAGATCTCCGCCAGCATCTCCAGCAACACCTGCGGGTCCTGCGGCTTCACGATGAATCGCTCTGCGCCCAGGCTCAGGGCGAATTCCTCATCCTTGGGATCGGTGTAGGTGGCGGTGTAGAAGACGAAGGGCACGTGCTTCAGGTGGTCGTCACGCATCCACGCGCGGCAGAGCTCGAAGCCGTCCATCACCGGCATCAGGATGTCGGCAATGATCATATCGGGAGGGTCTTCCCGGGCTTTCGCCAGCGCTTCCGCTCCGTTGGCCGCGGCTGTGACCTGGTAGCCGTGCCCACTGAGCAGGGCCGCAAGCATGTAGCTGTTCTGGTCGTCATCGTCTACGAGGATGATGCTCTCCATGGTTGCCTCTCGGCGTCACTGGTCACTGGTCACTGGTCACTGGAGCATAAGCTGCTCGACCTCATCCACGAACGTGTCCGGGTTGATTGGCTTCTCAATGTACCCGACGCAGCCAGCCGCCAGCGCGCGCTCTCGGTCGCCGACCATCGCGTAGGACGTCACTGCCACGATGGGCACATCGGCGATGGCGGGGTTCTCCTTCAACGCTCCGGCAACAGCATACCCGTCCATCGCCGGTAACTGGATATCCAGGAGAATCAG
>CAZIWQ010000645.1:1633-4714 GCA_964542355.1 uncultured Armatimonadia bacterium | reverse complement strand
GAGCACCTGCGCGCAGTCGCAGGCACGCGGCTGAGGCTCCTCGCGAGGGTGACCGAGGGTGCCCGCGCCGCGCTGCAACTGGATGCGCTCCCGGCGAGCGACCTCGCCACCGAGGGAGGGCGCCTGAACCGGGTCTTCACCGTTCATCGTGACATCTCCTGGCTGCTGACTGCCTCGCGCGGTGCCGCCGGCGCCACCGTCGGTCCCTATCGGGTCAGTGTGGTCCCCGACCGCGGTCCGCATGTCAGTCTGCTCAAGCCGGGGCGGGACGTGCGTGTCGCTCAGGCGGGGACGGTGCACCTGGCCGTGGCGGCGGGAGACGACTTCGGGCTGGCGGAGGTCGCACTGCAGTACCGTCGCCGCGGCACGGCAGCGTGGCACTCGCTCCCGCTCGGCGGCGGTGAGCGCGAGCTCTCCGCGGCGTACGACTGGGACCTGTCGCCGATGGGGCTCGGCCCTGGTGACCGGCTCGAGTACCGGGCGCTCGCGCGCGACAACGATGCTGTCGCCGGGCCCAAGCACGCGACCACGCGCATCTACGAGGTGGCGCTCGCTCGTGCGCCCGCGCCGCCGCCGGCGGTCGAGGCCGTCCGGGCGGCCCAGCAGCAGGAGCAGGACGCGCTGGCCGGCCTGCGGGCGGAGGCACAGGCCTTCGATCAGCAACTGCAGGAGCTGATCCGCCAGGCACGCGGTGCGCAGGCCGGCGGGGAGACCGCGACGGTATCCCGGGGCGAGCTGCAGGAAGCGCAGGCCCGGCTGGCCCAGCGCGCCCGGGATGTCCGCACCGCGATGGCTGAGGCCCGGCAACAGCTCACCGCCAGCCCCCTCGTCTCCGCCGACATGGTCCAGAAGGTCCAGGAGCTGCATCGCTTGATGGACCAGCTCATGAACGAAGAGCTCCAGGCGGTGATGGACAAGGTCCGAGAGGCCCTGAAGCGGCTGGGGAGCCAGGAGCTCGTGCTCAGCCTCGAGCAGGCGCGCGAGGCGCAGCGGCGCTTCATGGAGAAGCTGGACCGCACGATCTCGCTCCTGCGCAAGGCCAAGTTGGAGGCCCAGCTAGAGGCCGCGAGGCGCGCGCTCGAGGAGCTGATCCGGCGCCAGACGAGTGTCCAGGCGCGTGCCGCAGAGACCCCGGAGGGCCAACGGTCAGACCCCGATGTCCAGGAGCAGCGCCGGCTGGCCGAGGCGAGTGCGCCGCTGCCCGACCAGATCCGACAGCTTGGCCAGGAGATGGTCGCTCAGAGCGAGCCCATCGCCTCCGAGCTCCGCAATCTGGCGGCGGAGGTGGCGCAAGAGGATCCCGCCGGGCAGATGCGGGCGGCAGCCGGGGCGATGGACCGCGCCCGACCCGCCGCCGCCCGTCCCGCCCAGGAGCGGGCGCTGCGCACTCTGCGCCAGGCGGCTGCCCGGCTTGCCGCGGCCGGAGCCGACCTCACGGCCGACGAGCGCCGAACGCTCACCACGGCGGCGCAGCAGCTCACCCGTGATGCACTGACCCTGTCACAGAGCCAGGAGGCGACGCTGGAGCGCGCCCGCAGCCTCGCCGGCGCCGGGCGTTCGGAGGTGACGCGCCACAAGCAAGAGCTCGCCGACGTGAGACGACGCCAGCAGGCGGTGGCGCGTGGCACACAGGGCCTGGCCGCCAACCTGCGCGCCCTGGCCGGCCAGACCCCGATCATGGGCCCCGAGCTCGCTCGGCAGGCCGATGGCCTGGCGGCCGCGATGGAGCAGGCGGCCGGTGAAGTCGAGGCCGGCGCAGTGTCTCAGGCACTCGGACGACAGACGCGGGCGATGGCGGACCTCAACGACCTGGCCCGTGAGCTGTTCACCCTGGCCGACAAGCTCAGCCAGGCCTCCGCGCAGATGGCCCTGCAGGAGTACCTCAAGCGCCTGGAGGAGCTCGCCCAGCGCCAGGCCGGCCTCAACCAGGAGACCGGCGCGGGGGAGCAGGGGGCCGAGGGACAGGGGAAGCCCACGCGGCCCGGGGACGGCGCCGAGCCGGGCGGCGGGATCGGCCGCCCGGGTCAACTCGCCCTCGAGCAAGCCCTGATCCGCGAAGCCCTGCAGAAGCTCCTCGCCGGCAAGGGGGCGGGCAAGCTCGCCGACCAGCTCGGAGGTACTCCCGGTAACATGAAGCGAGTCGAGGACGACCTCCGCGGCGGGACAGTGACCTCCGCCACGATCCGGCGACAGCAGGAGATCCTGCACAAGATGCTCGACGCCCAGCGCTCCCTGTACTCGAAACCGCGGCATAGCAGCGAGCGCAAGGCCGAGGCTCCCCGACCGTACACGCGCCCCGCCGCGCCACCGGTACTCCGCGCCGGGCAGGAGCGGCCGCCGCGGGCTCGGCCGCACCCCCGCACGAGTGAGACGACCGATCTGCCGCTGGACTTCGAAGCCGTCACGCGGGCCTACCTGGAGCAGGTCCGACCGTAGTGCCGCGTCAAGCGTGATTCCCTCTCCCACCGGGAGCGGGTTACCGTCGCCGGCGATGGCTGCGAGACCGCGGGAGGCGTTCGCCCGCCGGGCGCGAACTATCCTCGGGGGCCGGCTGAGAACCACCCCCCCACTGCCCATCGACGTGCGACAGGAGAAGCCATGTCACCGCACGCAGCCCTTATCGGGAAGCCGCTCCAAGACCTCGACACGCCGGCGCTGCTCGTGCGGCGCGCGATCTTGTGTGAGAACCTCGCGCGCCTGCAGGCCGCAGCCACGCAGGCCGGACTGGAGTTGAGGCCGCACATCAAGGCCCACAAGACGCCTCAGATTGCCCACCTCCAGCTCCGCGCCGGCGCCGTGGGCGTCACCGCCGCGAAGGTGGGCGAAGCGGAGGTCATGGCCGACGCAGGGGTCGCGGACATCTTCATCGCCAACGAGATCGTGGGGGCGCCCAAGCTCCGCCGCCTGGTGGCCCTGGCGCGCCGTGTGCCCCGGCTGTCCACTGCGGTGGACAGCCGGCACGGGGCCCGCGGTCTGAGCCAGGCGTTCGCGGCAGCCGGCCGGTCGCGGGGGGGGGGGGGGGGGGGGGCGGGCGGCGGGGGCGGGGGGGGGGGGGGGGGGGGGGGGGGGGGGGGGGGGGGG
>CAZIWQ010000645.1:0-1623 GCA_964542355.1 uncultured Armatimonadia bacterium | reverse complement strand
GGTCCAGCCTGCGGACGCGCTCCGGCTCGCGGAGCAGATCGGCGAGCTACCGGCGCTGCGCCTCGCGGGCATCATGGCGTACGCGGCGTTGGCCTATCGCGCACGCGGCCCGCAGGAGCAGGCTCAGGCCGCCGCCGCCGAGGCGGCGTTCATGGCCGAACAGGCGGCACAGCTCACGCGGGCCGGCCATGCGCTCGCGCGGATCAGCGGCGGGAGCACTCCCACCGGCCTCCACTACCGCGCGGGCTGCGGCCTGACGGAGATCCGCTCCGGCACCTACTGCCTGTATGACCACAACCAGATTGACCTGGGAACCGTCACCCGCGACAGCGTCGCGGCCACCATCCTGACGCAGGTGGTCAGCGTCCCCCACCCGGAGCGCGCGATCCTCGATGCCGGGACGAAGTCGCTGGATCAGCAGGTTGGCCCGCTCACCGAGGGCTACGGGTGGACGCGCAGCACCCCGCCACGGAACGTCTATCGGATCAATGATGAGCATGGCTACCTCGACATCCGCGGGTGCCAGCGGCCGCCGGCGATCGGTGAGAAGCTCGAAGTGATCCCCCCGCGGATCTGCACGGCGCTCAACCTGTATGACCTGATGTACATCATCGGCGAGGACGATCGGGTGGAGGACGTATGGCAGATCCGCGCTCGCGGCTGCAACACCTGAGCGGCGGCGGCCGGGACATGGTGCTCCTGCTGCGCCGGCAGGTGCGCTGGACAGTGGCGTTGAATACTGCTATTCTCACTACTAGAATTATCAGTAGCTGTTGCCCCTTGGCGTGCGATCCGGGAGGCGATCCTAGTGCGCTGCCTTTTTGCTCTCGCCATGCTCGCGCTGGCCGTGTCAACGGCCTGCGGACAGTCGGTCAAGGTTGAGTGCTTCCCCTGCGATCCCGACGAAGCCCTCGACCTCAAGAACCCCGGACTCCAGTCCGAGCTGCTCGAGCTGGGGGTCACTCCCGATCCGACCTCGAAAGAGACCAAACTCCTCCAGCAGTTGCTCGACGTGGCCCGCGAGACATCCGCCGAGCCCAAGGCCTTCGCCGTGCGGGTCACCAACGGGACGGCGGAGCCCATCACCGTCAGCCCCGACACGATCCAGTTGGCCCTGGTCAGCTACACCGAGGCCGGTGACGCGGTGGCCCGCAAGGCGGAGAAACGCAAGAAGGCCAGTCCCATCACCGCCTGGTCCGGTGCCAGGTCGCTGTTCGCCTCCGGAACCGAGCTCGCCGCCGGCAAGTCCGTCAGTGGCGTGGTGTACTACGAGGTCACCCAGGAAGACACCCAGTTCACCAGTGAGCTGCGCAAGGAAGTTGAGTATGTCCCGGCCAAGGGCGATGCGATCCCGGGCAAACTGGTAGAGAACCTCCTTCCCGAGATGGGCCTCAAGTGGACGAGTGCCCTCGCCGCGGCTCCCCCGGCGCCTTCCGGCAAGCCGCGCATCTTTGCCGCCATGGGCAACACCGACGACAATACCCCGATGCGTCTGGGCAAGCCCGGCGCCATCACCCCGGCCCCCAAGAAGGCTGTCGTCGCCAGCAAGAACATCGTCGGCGACCAGACACAGATGGCAATGATGGGCGGGCCGGGTGGCGGGATGCCCGGAATGCCGGGCGG
>CAZIWQ010000644.1:0-4714 GCA_964542355.1 uncultured Armatimonadia bacterium | reverse complement strand
GAGCCGTACACGCTCTTGTGCGGTGTGAAGCAGTGGGCGGGCATGAAGGTACCGCCGCAGTCCTCACACATGCGTAGCAGGGCGCGGGCGGGCAGGCCGCACGACTGGCTCGAGAGCTCGCGGTTGGTGACGTGGTGCCCGATGGCGTCGGAGAAGTGCCGCAGACAGGTGAGGTCGGGGAAGTAGCTGACGTGATGCGACAGGCCGCCGCCGGGCTCGCGCGTCTCGAACTCGGCCCCGGGGATCACGGTGACCTGGTCGCGAAAGCGTAGGCCGCCGCCCGCCAGCGGTGCCATCGCGCCCGTCGCCACGAGGGCCTCGATGTCGTCGATGACCGGCGGGGAGGCGCAGTCGACGATGCCGACGAGGTCGATGCCCTTGCGCTCGGCGCATTCACAGGCGATATTCTCAAACGTCAGGTCATGAGCGGCAGTGATCTTCACCGGCCGGCCGCCGCTCGTCTTGCCGATGTGGACATGCAGGTCACAATGCAGGAACATAGTGGGTGGCAATCCTGTTGAGAGGACTCATGGGTTGTGGGTGTCGCCGGCCGGGGGGAGCAGCCGGGGCCCGCGGCGGCGCCAGCGCGGCCAGCGAATGCGCAGCCGACGCGGCAGCCGGGCGAGGAGCCACCCGACGATCGCTGTGTAGCCGGCCATCCGGCACGACAGACTCCCCTCGATGGCCCCCTGCATGCCCCGTGAACCGATGTGATACCAGCCCATGAACAAGAGCAGGAGCGCAGTGAGCGCACCGCAGGCGACCAGCGCGGCCCACGCCCAGCGCACGAGGAGGGGCGGGCCCGCCCCGCCGTGACTCCAGCGGGTACGTGCGCTCACCACCGTGCCGATCGAGGCACCGGCCAGCCCGACTGCCACCACGGACGCGATGATCGCGGCGATGACCGACGCCAATGCTCGGAGGCCTCTCCCGGGAGACGCTTGCTACAGTGCGTGTCACGCGGCGACGCGCACACCCGCGGCAGCCGTCGCGGGTGTGGCTGTCACTTCGCCGCACTGAGCGCATTTCCTGCCGTCGCAGACAACCGACGCGCTCGCGCGTTGGAACGGAACGGCTACCCCCGGTGTCTGACAGGGGAGGCAGCCATCCACAGCCGCCGGGGGTCCGGCCGAGAAGGCCACATCCGGTCGGCCCCCGAGGCGTAGCGGTTGGCTGAGTGCCCTCCAGAGCTATTCTGGGGTGGCTTCGCGGCCTCAGAACGACTCGTGGGCCGCTCTTTCAGGGTGATACCAGTGACACACCGCTCAGAGCAAGTCGTGACCCGGCTCCTCGCCGGCCTCCTGATCGTGACCGCAACCGTGACCGCGTTCGCCGCCGTATCGGCGCGCGACATCGAGCAGAAGCTGCGCACCCAGGTAGCGCAGAAATGGTCGACCAGCGGCCTGAGCATCAAGGTGACACCGTACGCCAGCCAGGCGCGCACGAACAAGGGTCAGTTCGCCGAGGTCAAGCTGGCCGCCGACGTCGCCGAACGCAAGGACAAGCACATCCGCATCGTGGACTTGTCGATTAGTGCGAAGGATGTCAGCCTCGATCTCCCCGCCCTGCTCCAGCACAATGACGTGACCGTGCGCTCGCGCAAACTGGGTAGCTGCCATGTGAAGCTGATGGAAACCGACGTCAACCGACTCCTGACGCTGAAGAAGACCGCGATCGACAACCTGCACGCCGACTTCGGCAACGGCGCCATTACGTTCGCGGGCAAGTACCGGTTCAATATCAAGCTCACGGGGACGCTCTTCGTCAAGAACGGCTATGAGGTGCATTTCAAGCCCACGCAGGCGAGCATCGGGGTGCTCGGGGTGCCGGCGGGGATTGTGAGCATGTTCCTCTCCAGGCTGAACCCCATCATCGACATGCGGGATGTCCCGCTGCAGCCGCAGCTCAAGAGTATCTCCATCACGCCGCGCTTCATCCAGTTCACGGGGTAGCGGTGGTGGCGTCTTGTCGGAGGCGGCGGAGGTCGCGCCGCACCCGCGCGATCTCGCGGCGCACGGCACTGACCCGCTCGGGGGGCGGGGTGCGCCCATAGCGGACCTCGTAGAAGGCGCCGGTCACGTCGCGGAGTGCGGCCAGGAGGTGGGGGTGGCGGTCGAAGCAGGCACTGTCTGCAGCGTGGCCCACGAGCGTCCACGGGGTATGGGCGGGGCGGAAGCGCAGCTTCGCCCGGCGCGCCACCAGCCGGAGCAGGCCCTCGAATTCCGCACCCAGCAGCTCGACCGGGTGGCAGCGCCCGCGCCAGCGCCGCCCCCACACGCGCATAGCCGGCCCGAGGTCGACCAGCGCCGTCGATGCCAGGTACAGCCCCCCCAGCAGGATCAGCCCCCACAGCGCCAGGCGACCCGCGCTCCCGGTCACGAGGCGCCAGTGCCCGCTCCGCAGCAGGGAAACCAGTGACTGGCCGTCAAGCTGCTGCACCGCAGACAGATCGAACGGCACCCAGCCATAGCCGGAGAAGTACACCTCGCTCCAGGCGTGAGCGTCGGTTCCCCGGACAATGAACGCCTGGTCCCCCGGGCTGTAAGTGCCGGTGCTAAAGCCGGTGGCGACCCGCGCGGGGACGCCCGCCAGGCGGCACATGACGCTCATGGCACTGGCGAACAGGTCGCACGCCCCGCGCCGGCTGGTACGGACGAAGTACACCACCGCATCCTCCCCCACGGGAGTGCGTGGTACGTCCAGTGTGTACAGGCACTTCTCTTCGAGGTATGACTGGATGGCGCGTGCGCGGTCGTAGTCGGTGCGTGCCGCGCGCGTGATCTCGTTGACCAGCGTGCCCAGCGCGACCTCGGCCTCGAGGGTGCGCTGCTCGATGTACTGCTGGCGGAACTCGGCACTGTAGCTGCCGGGCGAGGCGGCCCGCAGCTCGGCCGGCTCGAACTGGGGTAGCGTCGACGACACCGTGTAGCTCTGGCCCCGCTCCATGACCGTGCCGGTCTGCAGCGCGCCGTAGATGTCGGTACTCAGGCCCGAGCGGCGCGCCGGGTCGATAAAGCCGACGCGGGGCCCGAAGGCCACGTGCGTGGGATGCGGGGCCGCAAACACGGCCGCGGTCGCCGCCCCCATGACCTCGAACTCGACGCTCATCGCGCGACCCCGGAGCGGCTTGAACAGCCAGTCCGCGGGGCTCGGCTGGGGGTCGCTGCCGGCGCGCGGGGTCCCGGGTGCGGAAGGGGGCGGTGGGGAGCCCTGGGGAGACCGGGGGCGGGCAGGCGCAGCGCCCGCCGGGCGTGTCGGCCGCAGGCCGGGGGGGACCGGAGGCGGTGGCTGGATCCCCGCTGGCGGGGGAGGCGGCTGGCTCCACTGCAGCCAGGCCTCGCGCGTGGGGTCCGGCCGCGGCACCGGCTCGAGCCGGCGCACATCGAAGGTGCGCTCGCCGACGCGCTGGACGCGCCGAACTGCCTTGTACGTGCGCGACCAGCCCTGCCCGCTGTAGCGGTCGTAGACGCGGCCCCCCCACAGGCCCCCGCTCGCGGCGCGCACCTTCAGCACCGGGTTCGGGGAGAGGTGGATCGGGCCGGTGCCAATCTCGAACCCGTCGCGGAACAAGAAGTAGCCGGGCACGTGCGCCCCCACCCAGTTCCACACGCGGGGCTGGAAGCCGAACCCCCACAGCCGGGGCGTCGTGTAGTACAGGGCGTTGCCCACCAGGGCCCCGCCGACCCCGGCGATGGCGAACAAGAGCGCCGCCCGCGACAGATGCGCCCGCCCCCACCGCCGCCAGTCGATGGGCTGGCGATCCGTGTGGACCTCGCGCAGGAAATGCTCGTAACCCCAGCAGTACACCGAGGCCAGCAGGAACACCATGAACGCAATCAACAGCTCGGCGTTGAGATTGCGGGTCGCCATCAGCCCGAAGACCGTCAGGCCGGGGACGAACACGAAGACGAGGTTCTCCCGCTGGCTCTGCATGAACGCAAACCCGACGAGCCACCAGGCCACCAGCGCGGACAGGCCCAGCTCGTCGCCGACTTGCACCTCCGGCGGGAAGAGCAGCGCCGCGAGCGGCAGCACCCCCTCGGACCGCAGGGCGTAGGCGACGAAGGTGTAGGCCATCACGATGCCGCCGATGTAGGTGAAGCTCCGTCCGGTCGCGATCGCGACGAAGCTGGCGATCACCCCCACGGTCAGGGCGAAGTGGAGCACGGCCTCGAAGGCGGGCTCGTCGGTGGTGAGGGTCAGCGCCGCGGCGGCGGCATGGACAGCCACCAGGATAGCGCCCAGCAGCGGGAGGAACACGAGCGCGCGCTGCCACGGGGTTTGCCCGGCGGGCCGCCGCGTCCGCACGGCGTCGATGGGTGTCAGCTCACGCGCTGCGGCCACGGCTCGCCCTCCTCCACAGGTTGGTCTCGAGCGGCACATCGCCGCGGATGGCGACCACGCGCGCCCCCTGGGCGGCGAGATGCGCCAGCAGGGACTCGTAGCCCTCCGCCTCGCCCGGTGCAATCGGAGGGAAGGTATGGCGCGCCAGCGCGCACCACACCACCGGGTGCCCGAGGGCGCGCAGGCGGGCGGCGAGAGCGAGCGGGGCGACGCCGGTGGCCGGCGAGATCACCGCCACCGCACAGCCCGGCGGCAATCCGCGCTCGTGCGCCGCCAGCACGGTGCCCAGCTCCGCCCGGCCGTCGGCCCGCACGCGCGCCAGGGCCTCCAGCAGCCACAACCGCTGGCGCGGGTCGCCGGACACAGCGAC
>CAZIWQ010000643.1:0-4714 GCA_964542355.1 uncultured Armatimonadia bacterium | reverse complement strand
ATGACGGCCGTCGCGGCGGGCGACATCACCGGTGACGGCAAGCCCGAGGGCTTCGCCGGCGTGGATGGTGGGATGCTCCACGCCTACGATGCGGCGGGCAAGCCCCGCTGGCAGGTAAACCTGGGCGACAAGGTCACGCGGCTGCTGACGCTGGATGTCGATGGCGACGGCAAGCAGGAGTTGATCTGCGCGGCCGAGAGCGCGCATGTGTTCGCGGTGAATGGCGAGGGGCAGATCGTGTGGCGCGCCGGACTGCCGGATGGGTGTGCCGACCTGGCCGTCGCACAGGTCAATGGACAGCCGACGATCGTCGCATCGTGCGGCGGGGCCGGAGTGGCGCTGATCGGGCTGGACGGGAAGCTGCGGAGCCTGCGGCCGCTGCCGGCACGGGCGGGGCAATTGGCCGAGGTCGCACGACAGGTGGTCGTCAGTCTGGGCAACGGTAACCTCGCAGCGGTGGCGTTGCGGAACTGATGCGCGAACGTTCCCCTGGGCCTGAAACCCGGACCTGGCGACAAGGAATCCGGGGCTACCACGGCGCAACTACCGCATCGGACCGACCGGGGGAGTTCGCGCCATGTCGCCGCTCTTCGCGCCCACACCAACCAGGAGGAACTTCATGAAGCGTCTGACCCGACTGCTGCCGCTGCCGCTGCTACTCATCACGACCGTCCTCTACGCCCAGGACAAGTTCAGCATCACTGCCACCCTCGACCGCCCCGACGGCCTGTACAAGTGCGGCGAGGAGGCCGCGTTCGCGGTGACGATCAAGAACAACGACGTCCCCGTCACGACGGGCGAGTTCGGCTATGTACTCACGATCGACGGCGTGAAGCAGGTGGCCTCCGGCAAGGGGCAGCTTGGACCGCAGCCAACGGTCATCAAGGGGACCCTCAACGAACCGGGGATCCTCCGCCTGACCTTGACGGACAAGCAGTACCAGATCCCGCCCACCTACGGGCACCCGATGGGGGCCGGGTTCGATGTCGAGAAGATCCAGCCGACCTGCGTGGAGCCGGATGACTTCACCACCTTCTGGGAAGAGCAGAAGGCGCTGGTGCGCGCCATCCCCGCCGACGTGCAGATGGAGAAAGCGGCCGATAAGTCGGACAGCAAGCAGACGAGCTACAAGATCAGCTTCGCCAACATCGACAACCTGCGCGTCTATGGTTGGCTGAGCGTCCCGACCGCGGAAGGGCAGCATCCGGCGATCCTGACCGTGCCCGCCGCGGGCTATCGCCCTTACGGCCCGGGCACGGGTTGGGCCGCCCAGGGCTTGATCAGCATGGTGCTGTTTGCCCACGCGTACCCGGTCGACCTGGCACCCGAGAAGTACGTCGAGCTGAGCAAGCAGGAGCTGCTGAACTACCCCTTTCAGGGCTCGCAGAGCCGTGACAGCTACTACTTCCGCCACGTTCTGACCGGCTGCACCCGGTTCATGGACTACCTGATCGCCCATCCGCAGTGGGACGGCAAGAACCTGATCGTGACCGGGTCGAGCCAGGGCGGGGCACTGTCGCTGATCTGCGCGGGGCTCGAGCCGAAGGTCAGCGCCATCTCCGCCAACGTCCCGGCGATGTGCGACCATACCGGCTGTCTGATCGACCGCGCCTGCGGGTGGCCCCGGCTGATCCCGAACAAGGACCCGAAGATCGCGAAGGTCTCGGCCTACTACGATGCCGTGAACTTCGCCCGGCACGCGAAGTGCGTCTCCCTGGTCTCGACCGGATTCGCCGACAGCACGTGTCCGCCCACGTCGGTCTACTCGGCGTTTGCGGCGCTTCCGGAGCCCAAGCGCATGTTCCCGACGCCCTGGATGGGCCACTCCCAGGACCCGGCCTTCGGCAAGCTGTCGAACGCGTTCATCCTGGGACTCGGGAAGTTGCCGTGAGGGCCGGCGTCGCGGGGGGGGGCCGCGTCCATCGTTGCTGCCGCGCGGAGACGTTCCGTACGCCGTAGGACCGGCGACACCTACCATCGGTGGGCGTACCAACCAACGACCCCGGAGAAGCCGGCAGAAGTCGCGTCGCGAGGCGACCGGTGTGGTCCGCGAACGGTTTCCGCTTGCTTGCGCGCGCGGCACGGAGGGGTCCGGTGCGTGGCTGCGGCGTGCGGGGACTTCCAGACCAGGCGCCTGACCGGCGCGTCCGAGGTAGGTCGCAGACACGAGGTGATCAACGAACCTACCGCGGCAGCAACGGGCGCGCGCGCTGTCACTCGTCTCGGCAGCGAAGCCCCAGGCGCCGCGCCGCCTGCACACCGTGGCGCCGGCCGGGGGCCCCGCTGCAGGTGCAGCACCAGCAGGGCCCCCGCGAGGTCCGGAGACCTCTACTCCGACTGATCCGACGTTGCCTGCCGGAGGTCGGTGATCCTCGCCCTGACTGCCGCAAGCTGCTGGTCGAGGGCCTCCGCTTGCCCCTCCAGGAACTCAAGCTCGGCGCGCGGGTCTGGTTGCATCACGTTCGGGGCAAAACCCGGGCCCATCCCGCGTCCGAAGCCCATCCCACCACTCCACCCCGGCCCGAAACCGAACCCCATGTATGGCCGGGGATAGAAGGCGCCCCACCCGCCGTAGCCGACCGGAGGCGCCCAACCAGCGCCATACGACACCCGCGCCCCGTACCCCCAGGGCCGGTACGGCATGCCAGTGTTCACCGGGCTGTTAGGGTTGCAGAACCCCCGCCCACCACCGGTCATGGGCCCCATCCCCCGGGGACCTGTTCCATCGAGACCAGGCATGATCGTGTCTCCTTCTTTGCTGTAATCCGGCCGCACTGCTCACGGCCGGCACTCTGGGCTAGTCATCGGTGCCCCAATCGGGCCCCCCCCGGCGGGCCCCCGGAAGGGTTGGCACCGTCCTGAGCCGGCGCGTCCAGGCCGGCCCCCGTGTGAACGGCTGCGCGCACAGAGGGCGTCCGACGCCGGCTCTATCTGTAAAACACATATAGAGGCGCTGGAGTTCCCGCGTTGTCACCCAATCTGCGCCGGCGTCGGGTTGCCCGGCAGGATGGGGGCGATCGCCCATGCCGGTCCCGCCGCCGGCGACCACCGATCCTCGTGTGTTCAGTGATGACAGAGGTACCGCAGAATCCGGTGCCGAATAGACGAGCGCCGGGGAATCACACTCACAGGTGTCAGCCGACAAGGTGATGCAGGACGATGGCGAAACGCGAGGTGTGTATCTGGTACAACGAGACGTCCGGAATGAAGCGGGCCTTCGACGCCGGGCTGTTGGCCCACAAGTGGCTCGATGAGTACTGCTTCAACGGTGGTCGGGGGTGTGTGCGCAAGCAGCGCTTCGAGAAGGACGGATACGTATCGCCCGACTATGTGCTACCGGACGGCACGAGCGATCCAGGCTTGAGGGAGTGGGTCAGGGGTCGCTAACCGGCGGGACCAGGAGCGCGAATGCGATCGATCAAGGAGGAACCCAGAATGGAGCTTGGTTGCAGCACAATCCTGTACGGTGGTTACAGCCTGAACGAAGCCCTGGACGGTATCGCACGGGCCGGCTACAGGTACATCGAACTCTGTGCCCGGCCGGGCATGGCCAACCATCTCAAGATGGGGGAGCCGGCATCGTACTACGCAGAGGTGAAAGATCAGATCGAGTCGCGAGGGCTGAAAGTGGAGTCCATCGGCGGCAGCGGAGGCATCTCGATGACCTCCGATGGGTTCGCGCAGGCCCTCGAAGCCGCCCAACTGGTGGGCGCGCCATTCATCGCAGAGGGCGCCGGTGGTGAGGCGCCGGCCGTGGAGGACGATTCATTCACTCCCGAGTTCCGAGATTCACTACGTGGCGTCGTGGCGATTCTGAACCGTGCAGGGGCCCGAGCCGCCGACTTTGGCATCCGACTCGCCATCAAGCCACATGTGAACACCTCGATCTGCTCGCGAGACACTATCCTGGAGGCAGTCAAGACCCTCGACCTGACAACGGTCGGCTTCAACTACGATCCGGGGCACATCTGGCGGTCGGGCGAGCGGGCCGAGGACCCGGTGGCGACACTGCAGGCGGTCAAGCAGTACGTAGTCACGCTCCGCGCGCGGGACAACCGCGAGAGCCGCGAGGCCCCCATCGGCCCTGTGGAGCCGCAGATCCCGGGCAATGGTGCCATGGACCAGACCGCCCTGGCTGAAGTCATGAAGAGCATCGAGGGCATCCCCTGCGCCACACTGGAGATCGTGGGCACACATGCCGGCACCGGCTACACACTGGAGGCCGTGCAGGACGTGGTCGAGCGTGCGTACCGGGCTCTGCGGCAGTACTTCTAGCCGCTCTCCCCATGGACACCTCGGGGCTCCGCCCCAGACCCCGTTGGGGCACAGGCCCCGGACCTCGTTTCGCGCCCCCTGGCGATGCGCAATTGGCGCGCGCCGCCAGGGGGCGTCGATGCGCTTCCCCCGTCACGCCAAGCCCGTCTCGCTGCCCTCGACCGGCTCTGCTGGCGGCACCTCGGCAGCACTGGGGTCCGCGTGGCATACTCGGTCGCCCGGCAGGCACCCGTGCCTCCACTGTCGCTTACCTGGCTGGACCTGCTCCTCGACGACTCTCCGAAGAGCTAGCACTGCCGCTCAATGCTGAACGTAACCGTTCCTCCGCCGGTCATGTCGCACGGATCTAGAAGAGCGGCCGAAAAGCCGTTCTGAGGCCGCGACGCCACGCCAGAATGGCTCTGGAGGGCACTCAGCCGGCCGCTACGCCTCGGGGGCC
>CAZIWQ010000642.1:0-4722 GCA_964542355.1 uncultured Armatimonadia bacterium | reverse complement strand
GGCCAAGTCCCGCGCCAGGTGACGCCGATGCCCGCCTGCGAGAAGATCGTCGTCATCACCCGCCAGACGCAGCTCGAGGAGCTCGTGCTGCGCTTCAACACCCGTGAGCAGGCGCGGTTCTACATCGAGCACATGGGCGGCTCGTTCGCCGAGTACGAGGCGGCCCACCGCACCTATCACCACTGCCGCGACCTGCTGGAGGCCGCGCTCCCCGCCGACATCCGCTGCCACTTCGTCGACCGCTCGTTCCTCCCCACCTTCCTGTTCGGCGACCGCGACCTGGTCGTCACCCTCGGACCCGACGGCCTGGTCGTCAACACCGCCAAGTACACGACCGTGCAGCCGATCTTGGCCTTCAACCCCGACCCGCAGCGCATCGACGGGATCCTCGTCCCGTTCGGGATTGAGCGCGCCGCGACCGCCCTGCGGCGGGCCGTGCACGGCGACTGTGGGCTGTCTCGCATCTCGATGGCCTGCGCCACGCTCAACGACGGCCAGACGCTGCATGCCGTCAATGACCTGTTCATCGGCCAGCGCACGCACGTCTCGGCACGCTATCGTCTCTGCTTTGGGGGGCAGGCGGAGGACCAGTCGTCCAGTGGGGTGATTGTTTCGACGGGGGCCGGGTCGACCGGCTGGTTCCGCTCCATCGTGACCGGAGCCGCCGGGGTGGTGCAGGCGTTCGCGGCAGATGGCGGGCTCGCGCACGTGCGCGACGAATACCGCTTCGATTGGGAAGCCGACACTCTGTGCTTCAGCGTACGCGAGCCGTTCATCAGCCGCACCTCCTCCGCCGACATCGTGTTCGGGCGGATCGCGGCGGACGAGGCGCTCGAGCTCGTCTCGCTCATGCCGCAGGAGGGCGTCATCTTCAGCGACGGCATCGAGGCCGACTACCTCGCGTTCAACAGCGGCACCGTCGCCCGTATCGCGCTGGCCGACCGCAAGGTGCACCTGATCACCGCGCTGTGAGGCAGACGTGCGCCCGGCGCGACGGCGGCAGACAAGGAGGGGAAGGGGGTGGTCCGGCCGCGGCTAGTCGTTCAGTCTGTCTCACCTGCCGGACAAGCCGGGCAGGGTTCGTGACGGAATGTGCCTCTCGGCAATCCATGGATCGTGTGTCCGCGACGTACCCGACCGACGTGCGCGCGGACCTGGGCGCCTGTGCCCTCCTGCCCCAGTCGCCGCGCTCACTCGCGCTCCTTCAAGGCCTCCTCGCTCGCCAACCCCTCGGCCGGGGGATCGCTCTCCGGCAGGCCCACGCAGTCCCAGAAGCGCGTCGTCGCATACGGCTCCGGCCGCAGGTTGGGAATGCTCAGCGGCACCCCGCCCAGCTCGGCCGACTTGTTGGCAATGATCCCGGGCAGACTGTACTCGATGCAGCGGTAGACATCAATCGGCGCCGGCTTGCCGTCGAGCAGGGCGCGGCAGAACGCCCGCGCAACCTTGATATCAGCGCCGCCGTGCCCGGTGCTGGTGTCGTCGTCGCGGGCGGCGAGGTCGATAGGCACCTTCTCCCAGCCCTGCTCCTCTTTGCGGTCACGCGCGAAGCGGCGCGAGAAGCGCTCGTACAGGAAGTACTCCACACTCCCCTCGGTCCCATACAGCCGATAGCGGTGCTCACTGGGGCAGCGGGTGTTGAGGGTGACCATGATCTTGATGAGAGTCCCCCTGGCGGTCTCGAACAGGGCAATCTGCCCGTCGGCGCGCAGGGGTGCTTCCTTGCACCGCCACGGCGCGCTGCGGCAGGTCACCGAGACGACGCGGTCGTCGAGCACTTCCAGCAGCGGGCCGAGGTCATGGGTGAGGTACTGGATCGGGGGCTGGTCGGCGCGCCATGTTGGCTTGCAGTTGGTGACCCCGGCCGCCCGCGCCGAGCTGGGGCTGTAGAAGTCGCAGTCCGGCCCCACCAGCGTGTGGGGCAAGTAGTGCAGGTACTCCCCCTCCGCCACGGAGATCGGGCCGAAGCGATCCTCCAGCACCCACTTGCGCCAGTAGCGGAAGAAGTCCCAGAAGCACGTGTTCTCGGCCAGCATGTAGGTCATGCCCGTGCGCTGGACACAGTCGCGCAGGCGCACGAGCTCGACCTCGCTGAACGCGCCGGGCACCTCGGAGAGCACATGGCAGCCGGCCTCCATCGCCTGGATGGCATGCTGCACCTGCATCCGCCCGTTCGTCGCGACGACGATGGCATCGGGCTGCATCGCCAGGAGCTCGTCGAACTCGGCGACCATCTTCCCGCCTGCGGCCTGCAGGGCTTCCGCGTCCAACTCGCGGCGGCGCGGGAAGCGATCGGCGGCGCCGATCACCTGTGCGTCCGCGACATGCAGGAAGTTGTGGAGGTGGGTGCGTCCGCGCCCCAGCCCCAGAATGCCGACCTTGACCTTGTCCATACTGACAGCTCCCGTCTTCGAATGCACATGGCGCCGCCGATCCGGCGCGAGATGAGGAGGCCACGACCGTGCGGGCCGGGCCGTAGTTCCACCGCGCGCGGGGGAATCCTCCCCCGGCACTCGGGGGCGGCTGCGTCGGCCGCCCGACAGGAGTGTCGGGCGTACCGGGGACGGACGGCGAGCGACACGCGTGAGCCCCCCTACAGCCGCAACCTCAACACCTTCACCTCATAGCCCGAGAACTCGAGGGCCAGCTCGCGCCCGCGGCTCGCCGGCGCGGGGGTGTCAAACAGGGGCGTGAGCTGCGTCGGGGCCGTGGGGAGTTGCAGGCTGAGCTGGTGGGGGTGCGCGGTGGGGTTGACCGCGACCAGGACGGCGTCCCCCCGCACGGCGTAGAGCGCGAGCTGCACCGGGCCGGCGGGCGCAGCCAGCTCCAGCGACTTGCCGTCGAGGATCACATCGGACAGTGACCTGAGCTCGGCGAACACGCGCGTGCACGCCGGCCACAGACTGCTGTCAGGCAGGAACCAACGATTGCGCTGCGGATTGAGGGACATCCCCGCGGGCTGTCCGGCGACGGACGAGAACGGCTGCGCGGCGTAGTCCTCGATGTAGGAGTAGGGGAAGAAGGCTCGCGCGCCGTTGACCAGTCCCAGGTAGCACTGGGCGCGGAGCTGCGCGGGGGTGGGCTCCGGGCCGCCGCCGTAGATGAAGGCCTGCGGAGCGACGCCGACGGCCAGGCCGCCGTGCATCGTTGCGTAGTCCACTGCCGTGCGAACGGCGCGCCCGACCGCGCTGAGGTCGGCATCGGCCCGGTTGACCCGGTAGATGTCCATCAGGATCAGGTCGGCAGCCGTGCCCTCTCCCCGGAAGTCCAGGAGACCGTCGGGCCAGCAGAACGAGGTGACGACGAGCCTGCGGGGGGAGACGCACTTCAGGTCGCGGTAGACCTCACCGGCCGCGCGCCGCGAGAGGGGCGAGGGCTCGTCGCTCCCGGCCCAGCCGAAGATGCGCGGGTCGTCCTGCCACGGCGCAAGCTGGCGCGCCAGCGGCTCGCCCCCCCATTCCCGCCCCATGCCGGCCACCGCGGGGATCACGAGCAGGCCGCGCTGTGCCGCCTCATCGAGGAAGTCAGGGGGCGGCACGCGGTTGGTGTACATGAACGAGTTGAACCCGTGGTCGGCCAGCCCCCCGAGCATCTCCCCCCGCGTGAGCACGGGGGCGCCGATCCGTCGGCTTTCCGCATTGGCACACCCCAGCGCCCAATCGGACACGTGATAGGTCCCGCACAGGATCACGGGCTTGTCTCCCAGGTAGACCTTGCCATCGATGACGCGGGTGGTCGTCGCGGTGGGCTGCAGCCGCCACGCCTCCAACTGACGGTGGACGACGAGTCGCCCGTCGCTGTCCAGCAGGTCGAGGCCGACCACATACCTGCCCTCGGGCACTGCGCCGAGGTCCAGCTCCCATGCTGTGACCGGATACGAGACGGACAGCTCCCGCGCCACAATCCGCTCCGTGGGCCTGTCCGCCGGGGTGAGCGTCACGCCCAGGCGCCCCCCGCGGTGGGCCTTGATGATGCGCGCCACTCCGGCCAGCCGTTGGGTCGGCGCATCCGTGAACACGACGCCGCTCACCGGACGCGTGAAGTCCACCACCATCGGCTCCGAGGACACCTGCTCCACGCGGAAGTCGGCCAGGTACAGCCGGTCGCCGGCAGTGAACTCACGCTCGGCAATCAGCTCCAGCACGCTGCCGGTGGGCTTGGCCCCCCGCAGGGGGAAGCGGACCGTCATGCGGCGCCACTTGGCGTCGTGGGGGCGAGCGAGGAAGTCGCGCAGGCAGGGGAGGTTGCAGCCCGGACTGCCGGAGACGGACAGGGTCAAGAACCGTGGCGCGGGGGCTTCGACCTTGAGCCAGAAACTGACGACGAGCTCGGCATCGGCGTCCAGCTCCGGCAGTGGCTGGTAGAAGCTGACGCACCAGCCGGTGCCGGCCTGTGGGAAGGTGAAGCGACACGCCCGACGGCCTTCATCGGTCACCACCGCTACCTCGGGACGCGGGCTGTCGTGGAACCGCGTGAGCTGCCAGGCCTCCGGGGTGCCGCGGGGGTCGACCCGCGAGAAGTCGGGGTTGGCCAGGATCGCCTCCGCACACACGCCGCTTGCCAGCGCAAGGCACAAGCCGACGGCCGCGATCGCGACAAGCTTCATGGGGGAGAGCTCCTTCGTGCGGAGGAACATGCCGTTGCCGTCTGTAGGGCGCGGGCCTGTACCGCGCCGCCGTTGCCGTGCCGTCTTGTAGGGCGCGGACTTGTGCCGCGCCGCCG
>CAZIWQ010000641.1:0-4733 GCA_964542355.1 uncultured Armatimonadia bacterium | reverse complement strand
TCTCGCGCGCCCTGGCAAAGACCGGGAAGAGGATCGCTGCCAGGATGGCGATGATCGCGATGACCACCAAGAGCTCAATCAGGGTAAAGCCGCGTCGTGTCGGCTCCATCGGAAGATCCTCCGACCAGATATGATGACCCCACTCATTCATTCTTCGCCGACGGTGCTCGGATTCCCTGCGCGCCCCTCAGGGCTTGATGCACATGCTCGCCCCGCGCACTCCCGTGGTACCCTCTTGCCTGAAGTGCCAATCCGAGCGATACTGCGACCGAGCGCGGTAACGCGCGCGAGTGTCCGCGTCCTCTCACCCGCTGCACGCCGTGACTCCCGGAAGGGATGATGTCGATGCTGCGTCGGGGTTGTCTGGTAGTCCTGATCCTCGTGGTAGTAGTCGGCGGGGTCGGGGTGCTGGTCTACCGCAACGGCGTTCACCCGCGCCTGGTGCTGTGGATCGTGAGCACGACCTGGCAGCGCACCCGCGACTTCGAGGCCCGCGTCGAGGCCGACACCGCGGTGCTGGGCTTCCCCGTCTCGGGCGCGGGGAGCCTGCGCTTCAAGAAACCCAGCCTGTACGACCTCGACTGCACCAACGTCCGCATCATCGCCGGCAGCAACTCGTTGTGGGTGATTGTGCCGGCGCTCAAGACCGGGGTGCGGGTGACGGCGGAGGGGATGACGCCGGCGGAGGTGTTCGCTGGCATCGTCTCCGGCTGGGACGCCGGTGACCCCGCCAAGTGGGTCGCCAATGCTACCGCGCAGCCCTCGGAGGTCGTGCTGTACGCGGCCACCGTGGTCAACGGCGAGCGGTGCTGGGTGCTGGACTGGCCGTCGCGCACGGGCGAGCGCATCGGCGGACGCCTGTTCGTCAGCCAGCGGACGCGGCTGCCGGTGGAGTTCGACGAGGTCGACAGCGCCGGACACCCGACGCACAAGTACAAGGTCACGAACCTGCGGACCAATCTTGGCTTCAAGGCCGAGGACTTCGGCTACCGACCGCTGCCAGGCTACAGCGTGCAGGACTTTCGCTATGACCCGGCCGACCCCATGGGTGTGGAGAAGCTGCTGGAGCAGTGGGGACCGCGAGCGAGCACCCTCCTGGACGAGATCGGCAAGGCGGCGGGGAGCGCCCTGCCGCCCGAGGCGGCCGAGTGGCTGAAGCGCAACGGCCTGGCGAACTAGGCGAAGCCAACCCATGGCTCAGGACTCGCAATCACAACCCGAGGAGAGCCTCGAGGGGGTCATCGAGCGGATCACGTTCCATACCCCCGACACCGGCTGGACGGTGGCCCGGCTGGCAGCCGACCGCGGCCGCGAGGGCGCGGCCATCGTCGGGTGCATGCTCAGCCCCGAGGTCGGCGAGGCTATCCGCCTGTTCGGCCGCTGGCAGAAACACGAGCGCTTCGGCCGCCAGTTCCGCTTCGAGCGCTACCAACTGGTGCGACCGGCCACCGCCGCCGCGATCCGCGCCTACCTCGGCGGCGGCCTGGTCGAGGGCATCGGCCCCAAGCTCGCCCAGGCCCTCGTCGCCCACTTCGGCGACAAGACCCTCGATATCCTCGACTCCGACCCCGACCGCGTCCGCGAGGCCCCCGGGATTGGCAAACAGCGCGCCCGCGCGCTGCAGGAGGCCTGGCAGCGCCACCGCACCATCCACCACATCATGGTGTTCCTCCACGAGCATGGTGTCGGCGGGGCCCTCGCCGCCCGCATCTTCTCCCTCTACGGCGACCAGGCGATCGAGATGCTGGAGCGCAAGCCCTATCAACTGGCCCGCGAGGTGCGGGGGATCGGGTTTGCCACCGCCGACCGCATCGCCCGCTCGGTCGGCATCGCGCACGATGACCCGGGACGGCTGGAGGCCGGCGTCAACCATGCCCTGCGCACCGCAACCGATGAGGGCCACCTCTACCTGCCGCTCCCCCTGCTCATCACCCACGCTGAGCGACTCCTCGAGGTGGACGCGCAGCGGGTGGAGCTGGCGGCGGACCGCCTGCGCGCTGCTGACGACCTGCTGGTCGAGGTGTTCGAGGGGGAAGTGGCCGCCTACCTGCCCACGCTCCACCAGGTCGAGTGCGAGGTGGCCGGCCGGCTCCGCTACCTGAGCGCGAACCACCCCCCGGGGGCCCCAACCCTCGCCCAGACGCGAGCCTGGCTGGCGCGGCGGGAGAGCATGGGGGAGCTCGTCCTCAACCGCGAGCAGGCACAGGCGGTCGCCGGGGCACTCGCGGGCGGCGTCTCCGTCATCACGGGAGGGCCGGGGACCGGCAAGACCACGGTGACCCGCGCCCTCGTGGATGCGTGTCGGGCGATGGGGCGCCCGGTGGCACTGGCGAGCCCGACCGGGCGCGCCGCCAAGCGCCTCCAACAGCTTGCGGGGCATGAGGCCAGCACGGTCCACCGCCTGCTCGCCTACGACCCGGTCAAGGGCGGGTTCAAGCACGGCCCCGACAGCCCCCTGCGCGTGGCGATGCTGATCCTCGATGAGGCCAGCATGCTCGACGTGATGCTGGCGCGGGAGGTGCTGCGGGCGATGCCGGCGCAGGGGCAGCTCGTGCTCATCGGCGACGCCGACCAGCTTCCCAGTGTCGGCCCCGGCAGCCTGCTGCGCGACGTCGTGGCCTCCGACGCGGTGAATGTCTTCCACCTGAGCGAGATCTTCCGCCAGGCCGAGGGCAGCGACATCGTGCACAGCGCCCACCTGCTCAATCGGGGGGAGGCCCCTCACTTCCCGCGGCGGCAGGAGTGGGTCAAGGAGCGCGGCGACTGCGTCCTGCTCGAGGAGGAGGAGGTCGAGGCCGCGGCCGACCGCGTCGTGCGCACCACCACCGAGAGCCTGCCGCGCCTGGGGTTCCGGCCCCATGACATCCAGGTGATCACTCCCCTGCACCGGGGGCCGATCGGCGTCGCCGCCCTCAACGCCCTGCTCCAGGAGGCACTCAATCCCGCCGACCCGGCCAAGCCCGAGGTGCGGCGCGGCGAGATCGCGCTCCGCCAGGGCGACCGCGTCCTGCAGACCATCAATGACTACGACCGCGGGGTCTTCAATGGCGACATCGGCGTCATCCGCGACATCGACCGCGGCCGCCGCACGCTGACTGTCGACTTTGACCTCGGGCCGGTTGAGTATGAGTTCTCCGCCCTCGACGAGATCGAGCTCGCCTATGCCCTCACCGTGCACAAGTCACAGGGGAGCGAGTACCCGGCGGTCGTGATGGTCATCCACAGCTCGCACTACATCATGCTGCAGCGGAATCTATTGTATACCGCGCTCACCCGTGCGCAGCGGATGGCGTGTGTGGTGGGCAATCAGCGGGGTATCTGGCGGGCGATCCAGAACGTGGCCGAGCGCGATCGCTTCACGCGGCTTGCCGCGCGGTTGCGGGGCGAGCTGCCCTGCGGCGACTGGGCGCCCGGCGTGCCACTCCCGGGCGACGGGTGATGCTGCTCGGCTAATGTCCGGCGGAGGGTCGGTACGCCGGACACTGCTGTCCGCCATCGTTCGCCGTTGGCCGTCCGTCGTGGTAGGAGCGCTCCCCCGAGCGCGACGGCGCGCCGCTCACCGGCCGCCACGCGCAGAGCACACGGCCCCCCTCCTACCACGCCACTCTCCCGGCGTTGCCATGCACCCTTCCGTGTGCCTTTCGCCATGCGGTCGCGCTCGGGGGAGCGCTCCTACTACGGCGACGGCAGACGGCAACACCGGCCCAGCAGGAGTTGCTGCCGGCGGAGCGAATATGTCCTCGTGGTTGCCTCTACCTGGCCGTAAGTGCGGGGCCTTCCGGACGGTTCGAGAGCCGGAACAGGGGGAATGGACTGTGCGCTTGAGACTGATCGCTCTGCTGGCCGTGCTGATTGCCGTCGTGCTGTGTTCGGGCTGCCGCATCTACTATGATACGGCAAACCACCAGTGGCTGTTCGTGGGGGATGAGGTGCCCCTCGCCGCCGACCGGGTGGCGGCGGCGCGCGCCTCCGCTCGTGACATCCCCGCGGACGCCGGGTTCTGGCTGTGGCTCGGCGGCGACCCGCCGGAGCCCATCGCGGCACGGCCCCCGGCCGACTTCTTCATGTTCCTCGGCTGGGGCAAGTACACCGAGCGCGGCAACTGGGCCACGATGTACTCCACGCATGTGAGTGACGTGTTCACCGAGGGCGAGCTGCGCGGTGCGATGTATGCCCGCGAGAACCTCGCGCGGGGCACTTGCCAGGCGATCATCCTGGCCCCGCGAGTGTGGGAGAACCTCAAAGGCGACTTCCAGGACCTCGACAGCATGGAAGAGATCATCGAGGCGCTCCTGGATTGGTTTGAGTGGTTCCTCGGGCCGTAGCCGCCGCCGTGGTCGTCGTCGTTTGTAGGGCGCGTCCCGCACTGCGGGATGGCGCGTCGCCGTTGGCCGTTCGCCGTTCGCCGTGGTAGGAGCGCTCCCCTGAGCGCGACGGTGCGCCGCTCACCAACCGCCACGCGCAGGGCACACGGCCGCCCTCCTACCACGCTGCTCTCCTGTCGTTGCCGTGCGCCCTTCCGTGTGCCTTCCGCCATGCGGTCGCGCTCGGGGGAGCGCTCCTACCACGGCGACGGCTAGGACCAACGGCAACACCCGGCGGGGGATGAACCCCCGCCCTACAAACGGCAAACGGCTGCGACCGGGACGGTCGCGGTCCCAGGAACGGCTCGCTACGTGGCAATGCCGACAGGCCAATGCCTCCCGCCGTCCCCACACCCCACACCCCCGTTC
>CAZIWQ010000640.1:0-4735 GCA_964542355.1 uncultured Armatimonadia bacterium | reverse complement strand
CCTTGTAGAGCGGCGGCTGCGCGATGTAGACGTGACCGCGCTGCAAGAGCTCCTGGTACTGCCGGAAGAAGAAGGTGAGCAGCAGGGTGCGGATGTGCGAGCCGTCGACGTCCGCGTCCGTCATGATGATGATGCGGTGATAGCGCAGCTTGGTCAGGTCGAACTTGCTGGAGGACTCCTGGTCGGCCCCCTCGCCGTCGCCATTCCCGTTGCCATTGCCGTTGGTGGAGACGTTGATGCCCGTGCCCAGCGCGGTGATCATGGCGCGGATCTCGAGATTGTCGAGGATGCGGTCCAGCCGATAGCGCTCGACATTGAGGATCACGCCGCGCAGCGGCAAGATCGCCTGGTTCTTGCTGTCGCGAGCCTGTTTGGCGTTGCCGCCGGCCGAGTCACCCTCGACCAGGAACAGCTCACACTCGGCGGGATTGCGGCTCGAGCAGTCGGCGAGCTTGCCGGGGAGGCCGCCGGAGGAGAGCGCGGTCTTGCGCGTGGCCTCCGCCGCCTTCCGGGCCGCGTCGTTGGCCCGCGCCGCCGTCATCGCCTTGCCGATGATGCGCTTGCCGACCGCCGGCGTCTCCTCGAAAAACTGCGTGAGCTGCTCGTACGTGATCGAGTTGACGATCCCCTCGACCTCGCTGTTGCCGAGCTTGCTCTTCGTCTGGCCCTCGAACTGGGGATTGAGGATCTTGACGCTGATGACGCACGTCATCCCCTCCCGGACCTCGTCGCCGGTGAGGTTGCGCTCCTTCTCCTTGCGCAGCCCGCTGCTGAAGGCGTAGTTGTTCAGCACGCGCGTCACCGCGGTCTTGAACCCCGACAGGTGGGTGCCGCCCTCGATCGTGTGAATGGCATTGACGTAGGAGACGATGTTCTCGTGGATGCCGTCGTTGTACTGCAACGCGATCTCCACATCGACCCCGTCACGGTCCTGGTGGAAGTGGATGGGGCGATGGAGCTCGTCCTTGCCCTCATTGAGGTACTCCACGTAGGCGCGGAGGCCGCCCTTGTGGTGGAAGAGCTCCTCGCGCTCGCGACCGGGCCGCTCGTCGTGCAGGACGATCTTGACCCCGCCGTTGAGGAAGGCGAGCTCGCGCAGCCGCTTGGCAACGGTCTCGAAGTCGAAGTCCAACTCCTCGAAGATCTGAGGGTCCGGCATGAAGCGGGTGCGGGTGCCGTGTGCCTTGCGGGTCTTGCCATTCTCACTCATCGGGGCCTGCGGCGCGCCGCGCTGGTACTTCTGGTAGTACAGCACCCCCTCGCGTGCCACCTCCACCTCGCACCACTCGGACAGGGCGTTGGTGCACGAGACACCGACGCCGTGGAGACCGCCGGACACCTTGTAGGCGCCACCATCGAACTTGCCACCCGCATGGAGCGTGGTCATGATGACTTCGAGGGCCGGCCGCTTCTCCGTCGGGTGCATGTCGACGGGGATCCCGCGACCGTTGTCATCGACCTCGGCCGACCCGTCCGGCAACAACCGCACGCCGATGGCATCGCAGACACCGACGAACACCTCGTCGATGCTGTTGTCCACGACCTCGTAGAGGATGTGGTGCAGGCCGCGGGCGCTGGTGGAGCCGATGTACATCGCCGGCCGGCGACGCACCGCCTCCAGTCCCTTGAGCACTCGGATCTGGGCGGCGTTGTAGGCTTGTGGTTCGGGCATCGAACAGCGCTCCTCAGTGCCGTCATTCGCGGTGCGCACGGCGGGCGCGCCGCATGCGGCAACCTGTCTCAGTTCCCGGCACGCCAGGAGGACCCCGGCTCCCGAGTCGGACTCCGGCTACCCAACGCAACTCGAACGTGCGCCAGGGCGCGATCGCCAACCAGTCGCCCGCCGCCGGATCGACAAGCGGTAACTCTCGAGACGAGGTATGGGAGGATGGAGGCGGAAAGAGGATGCGGCACACCAGTGGATACGACGGGGGGGCCGCACGCGCCTGCCATCGTTGCTTCTACCGAAGGGGCCGCGCAGATGCCCGTCGCCATGCCCTCACGCCTACCCCGGGATGCACCCGCACGCCCGTTCACGTACCATTCTGGGGCCTCTTCGCGGTCCCTTGCCAGTGGGTGTGATTATACCAGACTCCGGCCG
Source organism: uncultured Armatimonadia bacterium (assembly GCA_964542355.1). GTDB lineage: Bacteria > Armatimonadota > Zipacnadia > Zipacnadales > JABUFB01 > CAZIWQ01. The sequence goes on along the minus strand of CAZIWQ010000640.1, from coordinate 2,634 downwards.
AATCGTCAAGGAAGCGGGGGCCGCGGAGCACGGATCGCTGATCGCTGATCACTGCTATAGCCAATAGCCAACGGCAACGTGCTGACGGCCTCTGACCGACGGAAAACGGCTGGTCGGGGCCCTCACAGCACGCAGCCACAAGGGGGTAGCCGGGGGGCGTACCACAGTCCGTGGGGACTGACACCCCGCACCTGGAGGAGCGGCCGCAACGCCGTGCGGGGACCGCGAAGCCACGCCAGGATGGCTCCGGAGGGCACTCAGCCGGCCGCCACGCCTGGGGGGCCGGCCGGATGTGGCCGTTTGGGCCGGACTCCGAGGGCAACCCGGCCGACGCGGCACTGGCCGTTCGCCGTCAGCTATTCGCTCATCAGCTATCAGCTATCTGCTGCCCGCCTGCTGCCCGCTGCTGCCCGCTTGCGGGCCGGAAGGGGCTGTGCTACAATCGCGGCACTTGCCGCCCTCCCCCGGGGGGCGTAACGTGCCGGAGGGAAGTCATGTCGCCCACGCGCCGGAGGCTTCAGATCCTGCTTGTCGTCTCTCTCGCCGGGGGGCTGTCTGCCTGCGGTACGGCACGGCGGCAGCCGGCCTACCACCCAGGCCCGGCGGGGGGGCCGGCACGTGCGGCGACCTATCCCTCGCAGCCCGGGGGCGCAGCAGCACCGGCCTCCCCGCCCGGACGCCGCGCCGCGCCCGACCCGTCCTGGCCGGCAGGCGATCCCGCACCGACCGATCTCGGCCTGCGCGGATATCGCGGGGCCGAGCGAGAAGGCACCGCCAACGTCTCCGGCGGGCGGGGAAGCATCGTCAGCATCAACCTGTCGACTACGGACTCCTTCGCACAAGTGGCCGCGTTCTACCAGGCCGCCTACCCCTCGGCCACGAAGACCGAGACGATCGCCAACGGAGCCAACGTCCTGAAGCTGCAGGTCAGCGGCCCGCCCGACCTGCGCACGGTGACCGTCATGAAGCGCGCCAATGCCCCGACCGTCGCCATCACCCTGCTGCGCCACCGCACGGGCTAGTACAACCGTGCTTCGCCCGCGCGTCGTTCGGAGGGGCCGGACTACGAGGGACGGCGGCGAGGGACGAGCCACCGTCGCGTCGGCCGACCGTCCCGGTCGGCGGGTCTTGCCGAGCGACACACTCTCCCTCCGCGGCGACCGCACACGACGCGGTTCCCGCGTTGCGAGATCCGGCCCCTCCAGTCGCCTGCCACGGTCCCTGGCAACATGCCCGGGGGCACTATTCGTGCCCCGTTAAGCATGATACTATGGGGCCGCCTCGTGGTGGGAGCCGAGAGGAGAACGGCGTCTCGGCGGCGGCGCGGTCGCGCCGTTCGCCGTGGCCATACCACCCCGGAAGGGGTGAGCAGAAGGTAGCCACGGGTGATAACCCGTGGTTGGCGGCCACTCTCTTCCCTTCCTCCTCTTCGCTTCGCCCCCATTCGGGGGCTCCACGGCCCGCCGCTTCGCGGCGAACTGTGCGTTCCTGAGACCCACTCTTTCATGCTGAACGGGTCTCTAGACGCCGCGCAGGGCCACCGGCTCACCAGTCTCCGCGGACTGGCGGGCTGCGTTCATGACGTGGAGAACGCGGGCCATGTCACGGATGGTTGCGCGGGCCGGCTCGCCGCTCTCGAAGCGACGCAGCGTGTCGCGCACGTAGACCTGGTAGACCGTGCTGCTGTCCGGACCCGCGAAGGGAATCTCGGCGCCGTCGCGGACAAGCACCGCGCCTGTCCCCATCTCCGCCCCGCCCCAGTGAGCCCGGTCGGTCGTCAGCGACAGGTAGCGCTCATAGCCCGCAGGCATTGTGTAGCTGACTTCACCGACGCCCATCTCACCGGCGGGTCCGAGCAGGCGGAGTGAGGCGAGATCCTCGATTGCGAGCTGGTGGATGGCATGGCTGGTCCAGCACTGCACTTCAACCACCGTGTCGGCGACCAGATAGAGGAACAGATCGATCACGTGGGGGCCGAAGTTCCACAGCGGCCCGGCACCGGCGAGGGCCGGGTCGAGCATCCACGGGACGCCCCACTCGGGGTAGCGCAGCGGCGAGCCACCAAACAGGCGGTGATAGTAGTGGCAGGCGCGCCCGAGGCGGCCCGCCTCCCGGAGCCCCCGCAGCGCCTCGACGACACCATAGTAGCGGCTGACGAGTGCGACGGAGGTCCAGACGCGCTCGGTGCGTGCCTTCACGGCGAGGGCATCGAGGTCGGTCCACGCCACGCCCATCGGCTTCTCCATGTGGAACGGCTGATGGCGCGCGATGAGGTCGGCAGCGAGGTCGGTCATGTGGGCATGCGGGGCGTGGGCGAACACCAGGTCGGGGGCCTCGCACTCCAAGAGCTTCCCATGGTCAGTGTAGCGCGGGCAGCTTGCGCCCGCGGCGCATCGCTGCAGGGCGGCGGGGTCGGGGTCGTGCACGGCCACGATCTCGGCCCCGGCCTCCTGGAGTAAGGGGACGTAGAACAGGTCGACATGCCAATGGCTGGCACCGAGGATCGCGACACGCATCGTGACAACCCTCCCCTGGGTCTGGCCGGGCGCCCGCACGTCGCCCCGGGGTCGCGCTGGCGCAGCGGCCGAAAAGCCGTTCTGAGGCCGCGAAGCCCCGCCAGAATGGCTCTGGCGG